>NZ_JBYSZY010000004.1:0-201829 GCF_058787635.1 Variovorax sp. FW305-3-2-15-B-LB1
CCCGCCCCCACCAGCGCCAGCGCGATGCCCTCCCCCGCGACCCGCACCGTGTTGAAGATGCCCGACGCCATGCCCGCCCGCTCGCGTGGCACCACGCTCACGGCCAGGCCGTCCATCAGCCCCCAGGGCAGGCCGATACCCGCGCCGATCAGCAGCAGCGGGCCCACGAGGCCGTGCAGCGACGTGCCCGGCGCGCAGCGGGCGAGCCACACGAGCCCCACCGCGCACACCAGCAGCCCCACGGCCGAGATCACGCCCGCCGAGAAGCGGTGCGCGAGCCATGCCGCCAGCGTCGGCACCACGAGGATCGGCCCCGACAGCGCGAACATGAAACCGCCCGCCTCCAGCGCGCTGCGCCCTTCGAGCCCGATGAAGCGGATCGGCAGCAGCACCAGCAGCACGACAAAGCCATAGGCCGGCGCCGCGGCCAGCAGCTGCACGCCGACGAAGCGCGGAAAGCGGAACAGCGACAGGTCGAGCATCGGGTGCGCCACGCGCCGTTCGATGGCGATGAAGGCCGCGCCCATGGCCAGCGCGCCGGCCAGCGCCGCAAGCACCCAAGGGCTGCCCCAGCCGCTGTCGGGCGCCTGCAGCACGCCCAGCGTGAGCAGGCTCAGCGCGGCCGTGAAGCTCAGCGGGCCCGGCACGTCCAGCCCCATCGCCTGCGGGTTGCGCGACTCGCGCATGCGCGGCGCGGCCAGGCCCAGCGCGACGAGGCTCACGGCGCCGGGGCTCAGCATCACGGCATGCCAGCCGACGGTGTCGGCGAGCCAGCCCGAGAGGATCGATCCGCACGACAGCCCCACGCCGAACGAGGTGCCGATGAGGCTGAACGCCCGCAACCGCGCGGGCCCGTCGAACAGCTGCGCCAGCGCGGCCGTGCCGGCTGCGAAAGCGGCTGCCGAGCCCAGCCCCTGCACGGCGCGCGCGAGATCGAAGGCGACGATGCCCGGCGCCAGCGTCAGCAGCGCGCTGCTCAGCGCCACCACCGCCAGGCCCAGCAAAAAGACGCGCTTGCGCCCGTACGCATCGGCCAGCGCGCCGGCCGCCATCAGCGTGGCGCCGAAGCTCAGCATGAAGGCGTTGGTGACCCAGTTGAGCTGCACCGGCGTGCCGCCCAGCGCGTCGCGGATCGCGGGCAGCACCACGGCCGGACCGGTGAAGCTCAGCGGCATGCCGAGCGCGGCCAGGCAGACGGCGGCGAGCAGCCAGGCCTTGTTGGAATCGGAGGAGGACATCGGGAGGGCTTTCACGCGGGAGAAGGAAAAGGGGAATGCGTGAAGCGAAGATAAAAAGGATTCAATGAAACGAAAATGGGCCCTCAGCTCCTCACACTGCCAACCCCAGGTTGCCAATCAAGCCCATGGACAGCTTCAGCGGACTCGAATCCTTCGTGCGGGCGGCCGACCTGCAGAGCTTTGCGCGGGCGGGCCGCGACCTGGGCATTTCGGCCTCGGCCGTGGGTAAGAACGTCGCGCGGCTCGAGGCGCAGATGGGCGTGCGGCTGTTCCACCGCACCACGCGGCAGGTGCGGCTCACGGCCGAGGGCGCGATGTTCCATGAGCGCTGCCGCCGCATCCTCGACGAGCTCGGCGATGCGCGCGCCATGCTGCAGGACGCCGTCGCCACCCCGCGCGGCCGCCTGCGCGTGAGCCTGCCGACCATCGGCTACCGCTTTCTGCTGCCGATCCTGCCGGCGTTCAAGGCGCGCTTTCCCGAGATCGAACTCGACCTCGACTTCAACGACCGGCTGGTCGACGTGGTGGCCGAGGGTGTCGACGTGGCGATCCGCAGCGGCGAACTGGTCGATTCACAGCTCGTGGCGCGCCGCCTCGGCCCGTTCAGCTTCGTGCTCGCGGCCTCGCCGGCCTACCTGGCGCAGCACGGCGTGCCGCAGGTGCCGGCCGACCTCGCCCGTCACAGCTGCCTGCGCTACAAGTTCGTGACCGGCGGAAAGATCGAGGACTGGGACCTGCCCGGCCTGCCGCCCCAGCTGCCGCCGGGCCTGGTCTGCAACAACATGGAAGCCATGCTGGGCGCCGCCGTCGCGGGCCTGGGCATTGCGTACATGCCCGACTTCCTGGCGCGCGACGCGCTGCGCCGTGGTGAACTGCAGCGCGTGCTCGCCGCGCACCTCGTGCGGCAGGGGCAGTTCTCGGCGCTGTGGCCGTCGAGCCGGCAGTTGTCGCCGAAGGTGCGGGCGTTTGTCGACTTTGCGGGTGAACACATGTTCAGGGACGATGGCTCGGAAACATCGAAAGACTGAATTCAGACCATAATCGGTCCGATCGACAACCGCAGGTGAACCCCATGAACTTCTCCACGCAGGTCAAACCCATCAGCTATCTCAAGAGCCATGCCGCGGACATCGTGAAGACCCTCTCGGACACCCGCGAGCCTCTGGTCATCACACAGAACGGCGAAGCCAAGCTCGTGGTGATGGATGTCCGCTCCTTCGAAGAGCAGGAGGCGACCCTCGCGCTGCTGAAAGTGCTGGCCCTCGGCAACCGCGAAATCGAACAGGGCCAGTTCCGGTCCGCGGACGATGTGTTCGCCGACCTGGACCAAGAAGACGCCCCATGAAGGTGGTGTTCCTGCGGTCCGCCGAAGCCGACCTGAAGGACCTGAGGCGCTACCTGCTCAAGAACTTCGGCACGGACACCTGGGCGGCGAGCTACGCAAAGATCAGGCAATCCGTCGCGATGATCGCAGCCCATCCCCAGGCAGGCCGGATTCCCGAGGAACTGGAAGACCTGAACGCGGCCCAGTACCGGCAGGTCATCTCGGGCATGAACCGCATCATCTACGAGGTGCGGCTGGACACCGCCTACATCCACGTCGTCTGCGACACGCGCAGGGACCTGAAGGGCCTGCTCATGCGGCGCCTCGTTGGCGCCGTGTGAGCCCGATGCAATACGCGGCCTGAGACGTCCGGCGTACGCCTACGCCGCCGCTTCCACCAGCTGACGCTCCGCCTGTTCGCCGACAGTCACGGCGGGTGCCTCGACAGGCGCCACGGGCTTCGCCTGGCTCAGCGCCAGCGCCACCTGCAACGGATACAGCGTGCGCACATCGCCCTCGGCCTTGTTGCTCACCGTCGTGCCGGCGGCCTCGCTCATGCGGGCCGTGCGCACCGCGTCGAGCCGGTGGGTCGGTACCATGAACGGCGAGTGCGTCGTGTAGAGGATCTGGTTGGCGAAGTCGTGCTCCAGATGCGCCAGCAGATCGGCCTGCGAATGCGCGTGCAGGTGCAGGCCGGGCTCGTCCAGCAGCAGGATCGCATCAGCCGCGCCCCTCGTGTCCGCGAAGAACGCAACGTAGAACGAGAAGAACCACTGGAAGCCGCGGCTGCGTTCGTCGAGGTTCACTTCCACCTCGTAGGCGGCGTTGGGGTCGGACACCAGCGTCTCCAGGTGCTGCCCGTCGAGGTTGAAGCGGACCTTGAGTTCGCGGTCTTTCCACACGCGGCGGATTTCCGACGTGACGACCGAGCCGGCCCGGTTCACCAACTGATTGCGCGTCGCCAGGTCGTTCTTCGCCAGCAGGTCCTGCAGTTGCTGCGGGTCGAGCCCCGCCACCTGGCACAGCTTTTCGAAATTGCGCTCGCCCGCCGTGCGCTCGCCCCAGCCCTTGCGCGTGAGGTATTCGGCGATGTTCTGGCGGCCGGGCAGCGAGGCGTAGTCCTCGACGTAGATGAAGCGCGGCAGTTTCTCCAGCACCCAGGCGCGGGCGCGGGCCAGCGCGGGCTGGTCGTTGTCGATCGTGCGCGCCAGCTCCTCGAGCTCGGTCAGCATCTGCGCCTGCTTGTCGGCGATCTCGGCGCCGGCCGTGGCCAATGCCTGGCGCAGCGCCTGCAGCGCCAGCAGTGCGCCGGCCGACCACTTGACGAAGTCGGGGCTCGGGATCATGGCGGCGTCGAAGGCGTCGGCCTCCTGTTCGAGCGCTGGCTTCAACTCGTCGGCAACCTTCTCGGCCGCGGCCTTCACGGCGGGCACGATCTTGCGCACCTTGGCCTTGATGTCGCTCACGTCGATCGACAGCGGGCCCAGGCCCTCGAAGCCGGTCGTGCGCGTGGCGCCGTAGCCGCGGCCGGCCGTGACCTGGCGCACGCCGGCTGCGCGCGGCAAGATGGCGGCGAGCGCCAGCTGTTCGGAGGCGTCGAGGTCCCAGCGCGTGTGGACCACCGGGGTGTCGTCGGTGCATTCGTCCAGGCGGCGGTGCCGGGGGAAGTCCTTGATGGGGCTGAGTGCCGTGAGCCCGTCGGTCGGGTTCAGGCTGTGCAACGCGCGCAGCAGGTTCGACTTGCCGCTGTCATTTCGGCCGAGGATCGCTGTGATCTGGGAGGAATCGATGGAGCCGCTGTCGTGGATCGAGCGATAGTTGGTGATCTGGAATGACGCCAAGCGCATGCAGGAATTTCTCTTCTGAATTGAATACGGGGCCGGGGAATGTATTGCATCCCCGGCCCCGTCCTGCCGATCGCGAAAGAAAAAAACTGTACGGGACTGCGCGGCCCTACTCGGCCGCGCGGCGCAGCGTGTCGACCACCGGCCGGCGCAGCACATCGCGCAGGCCCCACCACCCCGCCGCCAGCGCGAGCACCGCACCGGCCAGCGCGCCCGCAACCGGCACGAGCGGCGACGCGGTCCAGGTGAACTCGAACACGTAGCGCGCCAGCCCCCAGCCGATCACCGAGGCCACGATGCTCGCCAGGAAGCCCGCGAGCAGGCCGACGCCCACCAGTTCGGCGCGCTGCACCTGCCGCAGCAAGCTGGCGCGTGCGCCCACGGCGCGCATCACGGCGAACTCGCGCGCACGTTCCTCGCGCGTGGCGGTGACGGCCGCGAACAGCACCACCAGCCCGGCCGCCAGCGTGAAGCCGAACAGGAACTCGACCGCGCGCACCACCTGGTCGAGCACGCGCTGCACCTGGTTGATGGTGGCGCTCATGTCGACGTTGGTCACGTTGGGAAAGCTGCGCACCAGCGCGTTGTCGAAGCCGCGCGTCTCGGGCGCGCGGAAGGCACCCATGTAGGTCACGGGCACGTCGGCCAGCGAGGCCACGGTGTACATCACGAAGAAGTTGGCGTGCAGCGAGCCCCAGTCGACCTTGCGCAGCGAGGTGATGCGCGCGTCGTTCTGCATGCCGCCGATGTCGAAGCGCAAGGTGTCGCCCAGCTTCAGGCCCAGCGTCTCGGCCAGGCCTTCTTCCACGCTCACCTCGTTCTTCGCCTCGGGCGTCCAGGCGCCGGCGGTGACGCTGTTGTGCGCGGGCGCGGCGGTGCTGTTGCTCAGGTTGAACTCGCGGTCCACCAGGCGCTTGGCGCGGTCCTCGGTGTAGTCGTCGGGTGTCACGGGCTTGTCGTTGATCGCCACCAGCCGGCCGCGGATCATCGGGTACCAGTCGAACTTGGCGACGCCCGCGTCGCGCAGCGTCTTCTGGAACGCCTCGCTCTGCTCGGGCATCACGTTGATGACGAAGCGGTTGGGCGCATCGGGCGGCGTGGCCTTGCGCCAGCTCGCCACGAGGTCGGTGCGCAGCAGCACCAGCAGCACCAGCGCCAGCAGGCCCACGGCCAGCGCGCTCACCTGCACCACGGCATAGGCCGGGCGCGCCGAGATCTGCCGCGTGGCCAGCACCAGCCAGCGCGGCGCGGTGGTCTCGCTGACGCTGCGGCGCAGCACCTTCACGGCGAGCCAGCTCAGCAGCGCGAACACGGCCACGGCACCGGCAAAGCCGCCGACCGCAATGAGGCCCAGCTTGAGGTCACTGCTGGCCGCCATCAGCAGCGCCGCGAAGCCCGCCACGCCGATGCCGAGCACGGCGAGCGATGCGGGCTTGAGCCCGCCCACGTCGCGACGGATCACACGCAGCGGCGGCACGCGCGCCAGTTGCAGCACCGGCGGCAGGCCGAAGGCGAACAGCAGCGTGAGCCCCATGCCCAGGCCGAAGGCCACGGGCCACAGCGTGGCGGCGGGCAAGGCGGTCTCGACCAGCCCGGCCAGCAGCAGCACGAACACGTAGTGCACGGCGAAGCCGATGGCCACGCCGATCGCGCTGGCCACGGTGCCGATCACGGCGAACTCGAAGGCGTAGGCCGCGGCGATGGTGCGCTGGCTCTGGCCCAGCACGCGCAGCATGGCGCAGTCGTCCAGGTGGCTGGCCGCGAAGCCGCGCGCCGCCAGTGCCACGGCCACGGCCGACAGCAGCGCCGCAAGCAGCGCGACCAGGCTCAGGAATTTCTCGGCGCGGTCCAGCGTCTGGCGCATCTCGGGCCGGCCGCCTTCGAAGGAGTCGAGCCGCACGCCGCGCAGCTCGCCCTTCTTGATGGTGGCGTCGGCCCATTCGGTGAAACGCTTCACGGCGGCGTCGTCGCCCGCCACGGCATAGCGGTAGCCCACGCGGCTGGCCGGCTGCACGAGGCCGGTGCGCGCCACGTCGGCCTGGTTGAGCATCACGCGCGGCGAAAAGCTCATGAAGCCCGCGCCCCGGTCGGGCTCCAGCGTGATCACGCGCCCCACGCGCAGGCCGGTGTCGCCCAGCAGCAGCGTGTCGCCGACCTTCAGGCCCAGAGAGTCGAGCAACGAGGCATCGACCCAGACCTCGCCCGCCGCCGGCACGTCGCGCGTCACCGCGCCCGCGCCCTCGGCCGTGGTCGCCGTCTGCAGGTTGCCGCGCAGCGGGTAGCCCGGCGTCACGGCCTTCAGGGCCACGAGCTTGCTGGCGCCGCCCTGGGCATCCTCGGCCCGCGCCATGGTGGGAAAGCCGAAGGTGCCGGTGCCGGCGAGGCCCAGCGACTTCGCCTGTGCGATGAAAGTCTCGGGCGTCGGGTTGTCGCTCACGACCACCGCGTCACCGCCCAGCAGTTGGCGCGCGTCGCGCTGCAGCCCGCCCTGCAATCGGTCGGCGAAGAAGCCGACCGCCGTGAGCGCGGCCACGGCCAGCACCACGGCCACGATCAAGAGGCGCAGCTCGCCGGCGCGCAGGTCGCGCCAGAGCGTGCGCCAGCCAAGGCGAAGGGAAGCGTTCATGCCGCGAACGATAGCCGACGCCTACCGGCACCGGCGGACTCAAGGGTTATTGGAAAGGGCCGCGGGGTGTTGCCTGCTGCGCGGACCTGTCGCACGATGCGAAAAAACGAAGGAGCGCGTGTCGATGACGACCCCACCCGCCCGGCGGCGCCCCGGCTCAGGGCAACACGACGAGGCCCGGCGCGCCAGCTTCCACGCGGCCGATGACCGCCGCCTGCCCGAAGCCTTCGTTGCGGAAGATCTCCAGCACCGCCTCGACCGCCTCGGGCGCGCAGCTCACGAGCAGGCCGCCCGAGGTCTGCGGATCGGTCATGAGCGCCTGCGCGGTGGCCGGCAGGCCCTCGTGCAACTGCACATCGGCGCCGTAGCCCGCCCAGTTGCGGCCCGATGCGCCGGTAACCAGCCCACCGCCGGCCATGGCGATCACGTTGTCGAGCAGCGGCACACGCGACCATTCGACCACCGCCGCGAGCCCCGCGCCGCGCGCGAGTTCGAGCGCGTGGCCGGCCAGGCCGAAACCGGTGACGTCGGTCAGCGCATGCACGCCGTCGAGCGCCGACAGCGCGATGCCGGGCGTGTTGAGCTTGGTCGTGTTCTCGATCAGCTGGCGGTAGCCGGCCTCGGACAGCTGCTGCTTCTTGAGCGCCGCCGACAGCACGCCCACGCCCAGCGGCTTGCCCAGCACCAGCACGTCGCCCGCCTGCGCGTCGGCATTGCGCCGCACGCGCTTCGGGTGCACCAGCCCCATCGCGACCAGCCCGTAGATCGGCTCGACCGAATCGATGGTGTGGCCGCCCGCAATGGGAATGCCGGCCGCGCGGCACACGTCCTGCCCGCCGCGCACGATCTCGGCGATGACTTCCACCGGCAGCTGGTTGATCGGCATGGCGACCAGCGCCAGCGCCATGATCGGGCGCCCGCCCATCGCGTAGACGTCGCTGATCGCGTTGGTCGCGGCGATGCGGCCGAACTCGTAGGGGTCGTCCACGATGGGCATGAAGAAATCGGTGGTGGCGATCAGCGCCTGCTCGTCGTTGAGCCGGTAGACTGCCGCGTCGTCGGCGGTCTCGATGCCGACCATGAGCTCGGGCGGAATCAGCCCGCCCGCATGGTTCTTGAGGATCTGCGACAGCACGCCCGGCGCGATCTTGCAGCCGCAGCCGCCCCCATGCGAGAAGCTGGTGAGCCGCAGCGGCGCCAACGGATTCAGGAGCTTGGAAGGTGCGGCTTCGATCATGGCAGCGGGTCGGTCGAATGGAACAAGCCGCGATTATCGAAGCCCGCACCGCCGTCTGCCCGAGTGCCCCGACACACCCTTTTCTTTTTCCACTGAACGCGTCATCACACCATGCAAACGAAACAAACCGTGTCCCGGCTCGCGCTCGCGCTGGCCCTGTCCCTCACCGCCGTGGGTGCCTTCGCCCAGGGCGTGCTGCGCGTGTCGGCCATTCCCGACGAGGCGCCCACCGAGCTGCAGCGCAAGTTCACGCCGCTGGGCGACTACCTGAAGAAGGAAACCGGCATGGACGTGCAGTTCACGCCCGTGACCGACTACGCCGCCGTGGTCGAGGGCCTGGCGACGAACAAGATCGACCTGGCGTGGCTGGGCGGCTTCACCTTCGTGCAGGCGCGCATCCGCACCAACGGCGGCGCGGTGCCGATCGTGCAGCGCGCGGAAGACGAGGTGTTCACCAGCAAGTTCATCGTGCCGATCGACAGCCCCGCCAAGACCCTGGCCGACCTGAAGGGCAAGACCTTCGCCTTCGGCGCGCCCTCGTCCACCTCGGGCAGCCTGATGCCGCGCTACTTCCTGCTGCAGGCCGGCATCAACCCCGAGAAGGACTTCAAGACCGTCGCGTTCTCGGGCGCGCACGACGCCACCGTGGCCTTCGTGGCCGCCTCGCGCGCCGAAGCGGGCGTGCTCAACGCCTCGGTGTGGGACAAGCTGGTCGAGGCCAAGAACCCCAACGCCGCCAAGGTGCGCGTGCTGGCCACCACGCCGACCTACTACGACTACAACTGGACCGTGCGCCCGGGCCTGGACGCCGCCGTGACGAAGAAGCTGACCGACGCCTTCCTGAAGCTGGACCCGGCCAACCCGGCGCACAAGGAGATCATGGCGCTGCAGCGCGCGAGCAAGTTCATCCCCACCAAGTCGTCGAACTACGACGGCATCGAGACGGCGGGCAAGTCGGCCGGCCTCATCAAGTGAGCGGAATGCGCGGATGAGTTTTTCGCTCGACAGCGCGGGCGTGGTGCACCCCAACGGCCAGCGCGCGCTGGCCGGCGTGACGCTGGCCGCGCGCGACGGCGAGCGCATCGCCGTTATCGGGCCCTCGGGCGCGGGCAAGACCACGCTGCTGCGCGTGCTCGGCGCGGCGCTGCGACCCGGTGAAGGCGAGGTGCAGGCACTGGGCCAGCACCCGTGGCGGCTGCCGGCCCGTGCGCTCAAGCAGCTGCGCGCGCGCATCGGCACCGTGCACCAGGCCCCGCCGATCGCGCCGCGCCTGCGCGTGGTCACGGCCGTGCTCGCGGGCCGGCTCGGCCAGTGGTCGACGGCACGCGCGCTGGGTTCGCTTTTCTATCCATTCGACATCGCGGGCGCGCACGCGGCGCTGGCCCGGCTCGCGCTCGAAGACCGGCTGTTCGACCGCTGCGACCGCCTCTCGGGCGGCCAGCTGCAGCGCGTGGGCATTGCGCGCGTGCTGTACCAGCGCCCCGCGCTGCTGCTGGCGGACGAGCCGGTGTCGGCGCTCGACCCCACGCTGGCGCACGCGGCCGTGGGCCAGCTGGTGGCGCAGAGCGAATCGACCGGCGCCACGCTGGTCGCGTCGCTGCACGCGGTCGATCTGGCACTGCGCTGGTTTCCGCGCATCGTGGGCATGCGCGACGGGCAGGTCGCCTTCGACCTGCCGGCCGCGCAGGTGACGCCGGCGCTGCTCGAGGCGCTCTATGCGAGCGAAGGCGGCGTGGCGACGCAGGGCCCGCTGCCGGTCGCACCGGTGGCCGGCACCGCCGAGCCGACCTTCCATCGGCCGGACTGCCCGTGACGGCGACACTCGCCCGCCCCGCCCTGCGCGATCCGCATGCGGGCCGCCGCCTGGCCGGTTGGCTCGCGGCGCTGGCCGTCGCCTGGCCGGTGCTCGCGCTCTCCGAATTCAAGCCCTGGGCGCTGTTCGGCAGCGGCAACCTCGCCGTCATCGGCGGCTTTCTTGCGGGCTTCTTTCCGCCCGACAGCTCGCCGGCCTTTCTCGCGCTGCTCGCCAAGGCCACGCTCGAGACCCTGGCCATGGCCACGGCCGGCACGGCCATGGCGCTGCTGATCGGCGCGCCGCTGGGCTTCGTGACCACGCGCGCGCTCTCCATCTCGCGCATCGGGCCCGGCCCCGGCCGCGTGCAGGCCGGCATCGTCCGGCAGGCGGCGCGCTGGCTGCTGATGGTGCTGCGCGCCATTCCCGAGATCGTGTGGGCGCTGCTGTTCGTGCGCGCGCTCGGGCTCGGCCCCGCGGCCGGCGTGCTGGCGCTGGCCATCACCTATGGCGGCATGCTGGGCAAGGTCTACGCCGAGATCCTCGAATCGACCGACACGCGCCCCGCGCGCACCCTGCTCGAAAGCGGCAGCGGCCGGCTCGCGGCGCTGTGCTACGGCCTGCTGCCGCACACGGCACAGGAGCTGGCCTCGTACACCATGTACCGCTGGGAATGCGCGGTGCGCGCCTCGGTGGTGATGGGCTTCGTGGGCGCGGGCGGCCTCGGGCAGCTGATGGACCAGTCGATGAAGATGCTCAACGGCGGCGAGGCCAGCAGCATCCTGCTGGTGTTTCTCGCGCTCGTGCTGCTGGCCGACATGCTGAGCAACGCGCTGCGAAAGCTCCTGGCATGACGACGCTGCTGCCACGCCCTCCCCTGTGCCTGCGCTGCTGGCTCGCCGTCGCATTGATCGCCGCGGCGGTGGTCGCGAGCTTCGTCTACCTGGGCATCGACTATGGCGCGCTGGGCTCGGCCGAATCGCTCAAGCTCATGGGCAAGTTCATCGCCGAGTTCTTCCCGCCCGACGTGTCGCCCGAGTTCCTGGCCAAGGTCGGCCACGGCGCGCTGCAGACGCTGGCCGTGTCGGCGCTGGGCACCGTGCTGGCCGCCGTGGCGGGCGCCGTGCTCGCGCTGCCGGCCTCGGGCCGCATCGGCGGGCCGCTGCGCCATGGCGCGCGCTTCGTGCTCAACTTCCTGCGCAGCGTGCCCGAGCTGGTGTGGGCCGCGCTGATGGTGCTGGCCGCCGGCATCGGGCCGTTCGCGGGCGCGCTGGCGCTGTCGCTGCACACGACCGGCGTGCTCGGGCGCCTCTTCGCCGAAGCGCTGGAGAACGCACCGCGCGAGCCCGAGCAGGCGCTGGCGCTCTCGGGCGCCGGCCCGGTCGCCGCCTTCAGCTACGCCAGCCTGCCGATCGTGCTGCCGCAGTGGGTGGCCTACACGCTCTACCGCTGGGAAATGAACATCCGCATGGCGGCCGTGCTGGGCTTCGTGGGCGGCGGCGGGCTGGGGCAGCTGCTGTACTTCCACCTGTCGATCTTCCAGCAGCAGCAGGCGATGACGGTGCTGATCGCGATGTTCGTGCTGGTCACCTTTGTCGACTTGGCGAGTGCTCGCTTGCGAAAAGGCCTAGGTCCCGCCTACGCCTGAGTGGCCGACAATGGCGGCATGAGGTCCCTTCAGCCATGAGTCATCGCCAGCCCGTCTGGGTGGCCGACCGCCACGCCTTCGATTCGATCATCGACGCCCGCTCGCCCGCCGAGTTCGCGCTCGACCACATCCCCGGCGCCATCAACTGCCCCGTGCTCAACGACGAGGAGCGCCACATCGTCGGCACGGTCTACGTGCAGACCGGCGCCTTCGAGGCGCGCCGCATCGGCGGTGCCATGGTGGCGGCCAACATCGCGACGCACCTGCGCGACACGCTGGCCGACCGGCCCGAGAAGTGGAAGCCGCTGGTCTACTGCTGGCGCGGCGGCATGCGCAGCGGCTCGATGGTCACCTGGCTGCGGCTCGTGGGCTGGGACGCGCAGCAGCTCGCGGGCGGCTACAAGAGCTTTCGCCGGCACGTGATCTCGCAGCTCGACGCGCTGACGCCGCAGCTTGACCTGCGCGTGGTCTGCGGCGCCACCGGCAGCGCCAAGACGCGCGTGCTGCACGCGCTGGCCGAACGCGGCGCACAGGTGCTCGACCTGGAAGCCTTCGCCAACCACAAGGGCTCGCTGCTCGGCGCGCTGCCGGGCGTGCCGCAGCCCTCGCAAAAGCAGTTCGAGACGCGCATCGCGACCGTGCTCGAAGCCATCGACCTCTCGCGCCCGCTGTATGTCGAGGGCGAGAGCGTGCGCATCGGGCGGCTGTCGCTGCCGCTGTCGCTGGTGGCGCAGATGCGCGCCGCGCCGTGCATCGAGGTGGAGGCCACACCCGAGGCGCGGCTGGCCTACCTGCTGCGCGACTACGCCTACCTGGGCGACGACCGCGCGGCGCTCGCAGAGAAGATGGGCGTGCTCAAGGAACTGCAGGGCAAGGAAACGGTGACGCGCTGGCAGCAGTGGGCCCACGAGGCCGACCTGCCGCACCTGTTCGCCGAGCTAATGTCGTTGCACTACGACCCGCACTACCAGAAGTCGCAAGAGACGCACTTTCGTGCGTGGACGAAGCGCCAGCGCGTGGGGGCGTCCGACCTCTCGGATCAGGGCATCGAGGCCGTGGCCGACGCGGTGCTGGCGCTCGGCGCACCGAGCCCGTTGGCATAAAGCACGCCGCGCGGCGCGCGGCACAGCCCCCAGAAACGCAGGCCGCTGAGTTCCGCCATGCGCACGCCCATCGCGGTCGGCGCCGAGATGGTCGCCATCGCCGCGATGCCCAGGCGCGCGCACTTGCGCACCAGCTCGTGGCTGCCGCGGCTGGACATCAAAACGAAGCCGGGCTCCTGCAGCCGATTCGCACGCGCCAGCGCGCCGAGCAGCTTGTCGAGCGCGTTGTGACGGCCGACGTCTTCCATCAGGTCCGTGAGTTCGCCGTCGACCGTGGCCCATGCCGCGGCATGGATCGCGCCGGCTTCGGCATTGAGCACCTGGCGCGGCGGCATGGCGGCGAAGGCGCGCAGCACGGTGGCCAGGTCGATGCGTTCGATCCAGTCGCGCGGCGACACGCGCTGCGGCGACAGGTCGAGCCCCGCGAAGCTTTCAACGCCACACACACCGCAGCCGGTGCGGCCCGCGAGGCTGCGGCGGCGGTCCTTCAGGCGTTCGAAGCTGCGCGTGGACACTTCGAGCTGCACCTCGATGCCCGGCATGCCTTCGGGCAGGCCCGCATCGAGGGCCTCGACCGTTCGCACGTCGATGCCGCGGCAATCGGCGGCGCTGTCGAGGATGCCTTCGCTCAGCGCAAAGCCCAGCGCGAAGGCTTCCAGGTCTTGCGGCGTGGCCATCATCACCGCGTGCGAGACGCCGTTGAACACCAGCGCCACCGGCACCTCGGCGGCCAGCGTGTCGTCGCGCACCACGCCTTCGGGCGCGAGGCCGCGCTCGCCGAAGACGTGCACGGCATGCCGCGCGAGCGGTGGCAGCGAGTCGGATTCGGGGGTGTTTTCCATGGCCGCGGCCATTGTCCGCTCAGCCGGGTTTTTCGTCAGCCGGCAGGCGCTCGAGCATCGCGCGCCCGGCGTCGGTGAGGTGCGCGACCCAGCGATCGTCCAGCTGCACCACGCGCACCCAGCCCGGTCCGCGCACGCCGCCCAATGCGGCATCGCCCATCAGCGTGAGCTGGCGCATGACCACGCTCGCGCCCTGCCCCAGCCGCTTGCCCAGGCGCGGCAGCGACATGCCGCCCTCGCCCGGAGCTTCAGCGAGTGCGCGCAGGATCGCGATGGAAAAGGCGTCGGCGTCGAACCCCGAATCGCTCATGCCGCCACGGCGTCGGCCTCCACCGCGACCGGCGCCACATGCAGCGACAGCACCACGGGGATCGACTTGGAGGTCGGCGTGCCCGCGTTCTCGGCCACCGACGACAGCGGCACCAGCGGGTTCGTCTCGGGGTAGTAGGCCGCGAGGTTGCCGCGCGGGATGTCGTAGGCCACCAGCTTGAAGCGGTCGGCACGCCGTTCCTGCCCGTCGCTCCACACGGTCTGGATGTCGACCCAGTCGCCGTCCTTCATGCCGAGCTGGCGGATGTCGTCTTTGTGGATGAACACCACGCGGCGCTGGCCGAACACGCCGCGGTAGCGGTCGTCCATGCCGTAGATCGTGGTGTTGTACTGGTCGTGCGAGCGCGTGGTGAGCAGCGTGAACACCAGCGTGTCGCGCTGCGACGCAAAGCGCGCGCGGGCCCGGTGGGCGTGCGTGTCCAGCGGCACGGCGTGCGTGAAGAACACGGCCTTCTTCGACGCGGTGGCCCACACGCGCTCGCTCGCCGTGTTGCGCAGGCGGAAGCCGCCGGGGTGCGCCACGCGTGCGTTGAAGTCCTTGAAGTCGTCGAACACGGCTTCGATCTTGTCGCGGATGCGGGCGTAGTCTTCCACCAGCCAAAGCCACGGCGTCTTGCTGCACGCGCCGATGGTGGCTGCAGCAAGGCGCGCCACGATGGCCGGTTCGGACAACAGGTGCTCCGACGCGGGCGGGTTGATGCCCATCGAGATGTGGACCATGCTCATCGAGTCTTCGACCGTCACGCCCTGCGGACCGTTGGCCTGCATGTCGATCTCGGTGCGGCCCAGGCACGGCAGGATGAGCGCCTCGCGCCCGTGGATGATGTGGCTGCGGTTGAGCTTGGTCGTCACGTGCACCGTGAGGTCGCACTGCTGCAGCGCCTTCCAGGTCTGGTAGGTGTCGGGCGTGGCGGCCGCGAAGTTGCCGCCCAGCGCGAAGAACACCTTGCCCTTGCCGTCGAGCATGAGCTGGATCGCCTCGACCGTGTCCACGCCGTTCTGGCGCGGCGGCTCGAAGCCGAACACCTGCTGCAGCCGGTCGAGCAGCGCGGCCGGCGGCTTCTCCCAGATGCCCATGGTGCGGTCGCCCTGCACGTTGCTGTGGCCGCGCACCGGGCAGGCGCCCGCGCCCTCGCGGCCCATGTGGCCGCACAGCATGAGCCAGTTGCCGATCATCTGGATCGTGGCCACCGAATGCTGGTGCTGTGTGATGCCCATGCCCCAGCAGGCGATGACGCGCTTCGCGCCCAGGTACACGTCGGCCGCCGCGCGCATCTGCGCTTCGCTCAGGCCCGACTCCTGCGCCAGCAGCGGCCACGATTCGGCGCGCAGGTCGCTGGCCAGCGCCTCGAAACCCAGGGTGTGCTCGGCGATGAACGCGTGGTCGAGCACCGAAGGCTCGCCCCGCGCCACCGCCTCGTCTTCGCGCTCGATGACGTGCTTCATCATCCCCTTCACCGCCGCGAAGTCACCGCCCACGCGCAGCTGGAAGTAGTGCGTGCTGATCGGCGTGGAGCCCAGCGTGGCCATCTCCAGCTTGTCCTGCGGGTCGGCAAAGCGCTCCAGGCCGCGCTCGCGCAGCGGGTTGAAGCTCACGATGCGCGCGCCGCGCTTGGACGCCGCGCGCAGCTCGCCGAGCATGCGCGGGTGGTTGGTGCCCGGGTTCTGGCCGAAGATGAAGATCGCGTCGGCCTTCTCGAAGTCTTCCAGCGTGACCGTGCCCTTGCCCACGCCCAGCTGCGGTCGCATGCCGCTGCCGCTGGGCTCGTGGCACATGTTCGAGCAGTCGGGAAAATTGTTGGTGCCGTACTCGCGCACGAACAGCTGGTACAGAAAAGCCGCCTCGTTGCTCGCGCGGCCCGAGGTGTAGAAGATGGCCTGGTTCGGGTCGGGCAGCGCGTTCAGGTGGCGCGCAATCAATGCGAAAGCCTCGTCCCAGTCGATGGGCACGTACCTGTCGCTGGCCGCGTCGTAGGCCATGGGGTGCGTGAGGCGGCCCTGGTCTTCGAGCCAGAAGTCGCTCTGCTGGGCCAGCTCGGCCACGGTGTGTTTGGCAAACAGTTCCGGGCCCGCGCGGCGCGCGGTGGCCTCGGCGGCCACGGCCTTCACGCCGTTCTCGCAGAACTCGAAGGTCGAGGCATGGTTGCGGTCGGGCCAGGCGCAGCCGGGGCAGTCGAAGCCGTCGGGCTGGTTGGCCGAGAGCAGCGTCTTCGCGCCCTTGACCGGAATGTCCTGTCGCAACAGCGCATTCGTCACGCTGCGCAACGCGCCCCAGCCACCGGCGGGGCCCTTGTAAAACTCGATCTTCTGCTCGCTCATGGCGGCAGTGTTGGCCTGAGGGGGCGTGGCGTCAAATTGAATCGCGACATGCGACGATTCAAAATGGAAATGACGAAGGAAGAAAACGGCGCTCAGGCCTCGCGCGCGCCACCCATCAACAAACCCCGCAGCTTGCTGCGCAGCGGCGTCTCCTCCACCTCCTGCACCCCGGCAATCTCCCGCAGCGCAAAGTCACGGCTGTCGGCGTTGTGCAGGTCGATCTCGCGCACCACCTGCCCGTCCTTGTAGACAAAGGCCACGTCGGCCAGGGCGAGCACGTCCTCGATGTCGTGCGTGATCATCAGCACCGGAATGCCCCATTGCTTGCGCACCTGCGCGAGTTCGTTGCGCAGCTCGGCGCGCAGCATGGGGTTGAGCGCGGCAAAGGGTTCGTCGAGCAGCAGCACCTGCGGCTCGCAGGCCAGCGCGCGCGCCAGGGCCACGCGCTGCTGCTGGCCGCCCGAGAGTTTCTGCGGCCGGCTGTCGGCCAGCGCGGCGAGGCCGAAGCTGGCTAGCAGCGCCTGCACGCGCTCGGCGTCGCGGGCCGGCAGCGTGCGGCGGTGCCACGCGGTGAGCCCGAAGGCCACGTTCTCGCGCACCGTGAGGTGCGGGAACAGCGCGTAGTTCTGGAACAGATAGCCGATGCGGCGCGCCGGCGCGGGCACGTCGATGCGCTGCGCCGCGTCGTACAGCGTGCGGCCGTCCAGCCGCACATGGCCCGCCGACGGATGCAGCAGGCCGGCGATGGCCTGCAAGGTGAGCGACTTGCCGGCCCCCGAAGGGCCGTAGAGGGCGGCGAAAGGAACGTCGGTCTGGAAGCGCACGGCGAGGTCGAAGCGCCGGGCCCCGTCCTTCACCGTGAGCTGCAGATCGACATCGATCATGGCTTGCCGAAACCGTAGCGCGCGAGCACTTCCTGGGCCGCAGGCGTCGACAGGAAGGCGATGAAGTCGCCGGCCAGCGCCTTCTGCTTGCTCTCGGCCACCACGGCGATGGGGTAGGTCACGGGCGTGTGGCCGGTGGGCGTGAAGGCGACCTTGACCTTGTCGCCGGCCACGGCCGCGTCGGTGCGGTAGACGAAACCGGCCTCGACCTCGCCACGGCTCACGTAGTCGAGCACCTGGCGCACGCTGTCGGCCTGCACGAACTTGGGTTCGAGCGCGGTCCAGAGCTTGGCGTTGTCCAGCACCTGCTTGGTGTAGCGGCCGACCGGCACGGTGGCGGTCTTGCCGACGGCGATCTTCTTCACGTTCGCACCGCTCAGGTCCTGCAGCGACTTCAGGCCGACGGCGCCCTGCGCGGGCTCGACCAGCACGAGGCTGTTGGTGACGAAGTCCTTGCGGGTGGCGGTGTCGATGAGCTTCTGGTCGTTGCCGCGGTTCATGGTTTCCTGGTCGGCGCTGGCGAACACGTCGACCGGCGCGCCTTGCCCGATCTGCTGCAGCAGCACGCCCGAGGCCGCGAAGTTGAAGCGCACGGTGCTGCCCGCCTTGGCGGCTTCGAACTTGGGACCGATTTCCTTGAACGCGTCGGTCAGGCTCGCGGCGGCGGACACGGTGATCTGCTGCGCGGCGGCCGCAAACGGCAGGGCCAGGGCAAGCACGACGGACAAAAGACGCAACGGACGCATGGGCACAGTCTCCTGGAAAAAGGGGGAATCAACGAAGCGAAAAGAAGCGGTTCGACACGACCAGCACGGCAATCGACAGCACCGACGTGACGACCACCAGCAGCAGCGCCAGGTCGTCGTGGCCGGCCTGCACGGCGTCGTAGATGGCCATCGACAGGGTCTGGGTCTGCTTGGGAATGGAGCCGGCCACCATCAGCGAAGCGCCGAACTCGCCCATGGCGCGCGCGAACGCGAGCAGCGTGCCGGCCAGGATGCCGGGCCAGGCCAGCGGCAGCGTGACGCGCAAGAACACCGAGAACGGCGACTGGCGCAAGGTGCTCGCGGCGGCCTCGAGCGAGCGGTCGACGTTCGAGAACGCCGCGCTGGCCGACTTGAGCACCAGCGGCAGCGCCACCACGGCCGACGCCACCACGGCGCCGTGCCAGCTGAAGATGATGGTGTAGTCGAAGTGCTCACGCAGCCAGGCGCCGAGCGGGCTGCGGCGCCCCGCCGCCACCAGGATGGCGTAGCCGATCACCGTGGGCGGCAGCACCAGCGGCAGCATGAACACGGCCTCGAGCACGCCCGAGCCGGTGAACTGCTTGCGTGCGAACACCCAGCCCAGCGCGACGCCCGCGACCAGCGCCAGCAAGGTCGCGACCGCCGCGACCTGCAGCGACAGGACCAGCGGCGACCAGTCGGTGGTGGCGATGAGCGAAGAGGTGGTCGTCGTGTTCATTGAGATACGGCGCAATTGTTACATGAGCGGCCTTCTGGTTCCCACGGGGATGCACGGATGCGCCGGTCTTCATATACTGGCGGATACAGCGTTGGAGACTTTGTCCATCCGCCCCATGCGCCTTTCCCCTCATGACACCGTTGTCCGCTCGACCTCCGGCAGGCCCGAGCTTCGCCATGTGACGCAGGTGCACGAATGGCGCATCGAGCGCACGCTGGACGCCGGCGGCTTCGTGCTGTCGATCATCGCGCCGGGCGGCGAAAGCCAGTCGTTCCTGGTGGCGCCGGGCGACGCGCAGGACATCGGCGAGGTGCTGCGCCGCAGCGCCGCATGGACCGACCGGCGCGAGCAATGACCACCATGTGGCGCCACATGACGGGTGCGGAACGCATCCTCGAAGTCCTGCTGACGCGGCGCTCGGTGTCGCCGCGGCGGCTGCAATCGCCCGGCCCGAACCCCGACGAACTCGACGCCATCCTTCAGGCCGGCCTGCGCGCGCCCGACCACGGCGGGCTGCATCCGTGGCGCGTGATCGAGTTCCGCCCGCAGAACCGCGAGGCGCTGGCCTGGTGCTTCGAACAGGAAAAGCTGCGCCGCGATCCGCTCGCCAGCCCGACCGACCTGCGGCGCGCCCGCGAGCACGCCACGCGTCCGCCGTTGCTGCTGGGCTTCGTGGTGTCGCCGCGCGAGCGCAGCAAGATCCCCGCGCGCGAACAGTGGCTGGGCGCCGGCGCGGCGCTGGGCAACCTGCTGGCCGCCGCGCACCAGCTGGGCTACGGCGCCATCGTGCTGAGCGGCGAGCGCTGCTTCGACGAGACGCTGGTGCGCCAGGTCGGCGTGCAGCCGGGCGAGTACCTGGCGGGTTTCATCAGCATGGGCACGATCCGCGAGGCGCCGCCGCAGGCGCGCGAGACGCTGTCGCAGGACGTGTGGTCGTGCTGGCAGGGCGACCTGCTGCCGGGCGCGGCCGGCGAGGCGTCAGCCGACGGCGATCAGTCCATCCGGCCGTCGGAGCGCGTGCGCGGCAGCTGATCGAGCCGCGCGCCGAACCAGCCCACGCGTTCGGTCTCGCGCACGTCGAAGCGCGGCACGTAGGGCTTGATGTCGAGCACGGGCGTGCCGTCGACCATGTCGTTGCCGCTGAAGTGCAGCGTCGCGCCGTCCACCGCCGTGAGCCGCACGATCGACAGGCCCAGCCGGTTGGGCCGCGCGGGCGCGCGCGTGGCGAACACGCCGTGCGTGGCGTCGTCCAGGAAGGGCACCACCTCGAGCCGTTCGTGCGCGCAGCGGTGCAGGTGCGTCACGAGGATCAGGTAGTCGAAGCCTTCGATGTCGCGCAGCCCCGGCGCGAATTCGGCGAACACCTCCAGGCGCCCCGTTTCGTCGGGCGCGCCGGCCGTCTGGATGGGCATGCCCGAGGTCTCGGTGAAGCGGCTGCGCACGATGCCGACCGGGCGGCAGACGACAGGGTCGATGTCGGCGGCGTTCATGGGGCCAGCAGGCGCGTGAGCGCGCGAACGTCGGCCGCCGTCGCCAGGCGCGCGGCGTTCTCGATCGCGCGGTAGCGCTTCACGATGTCCTCGCCCACGGGCGTGAGCGCCGTGCCGCCGCCGCGCGAGCCGCCGGCGGCGGTGTTCACGGCCGGCGAGGCCAGCGTCTGGTTCATCTCGTCGATCAGCATCCACGCGCGGCGGTACGACATGCCGAGCAGGCGGGCCGCCGCCGAGATCGAACCGGTCTCGGCCACGGCTTCGAGCACGGCGATCTTGCCGGGGCCGATGGCGATGGTGTCGTCCCGGTAGATGCGCAGGCGGAACTGGGCTTTGGATTTCATGATGGCGCGAAGGGTAAACCATCCGGGTGCCGTCAGCACCCGTCGGCCGGGGCTACGCGGCGTCGAGCGCGCCGCTGTGCTGGCGCGCCTGCGCCTGCCATTCGGGCGTCTGCAAAAAGGCCAGCGCCGCATCGAGCGCCCGCGCGGGCCGCACGCCCTCCTGCGTCATGAAGCCGATGGGCGTGCGCACCTCGGGCGCCACCAGCGGCAGCGCCTCCAGTTCGCGGTGGCTGCGCACGGCCGCCACCATGGCGCCGGGCAGCACGCTGCTGACGGTGCCCGCGCTCACGGCCAGCGCGAGCGTGAGCACCGAGTTGGTCTCGATGGCGGGCGCCACCGCGGCCACGCCGGCCTCGCGCAGGGCCTGGTCGATGATGGCGCGGTTGTGCATGTCGGGCGTGAGCAGGCACAGCGGCAGCTTGCCGGCCTCGGCCCAGGGGATGGGGCGGCCGATGCGCAACCGGTCGGCCGAGGGCTTCTTCGCGCGCCGCAGCAGGAAGTAATGCTCGATGCTCTGCGGCCAGGCCTTGAGCTTGACGCCCGGCAGGTGCATGCGCTCGGTGTAGCCCAGCGCGAGGTCGACCGAGAGGTTTTCCAGGCCTGTTTCCAGCTCCTGCGAACTCATGGACAGCACGGCCGGCACGATGCCCGGATGGCGCTGCTGCAGCATCGCGGCAAAGCGCGACAGCATCGGGATCGCGGTGGGCACGGCGGCCATGCGCAGGCGCCCGCGCGGGTCGCCGGCCTCGCTGCGCAGCTCCTGCAGCAGCACCTCGTTGTCACGCAGCATGCGCTGCGCCGTGGCCAGCACGCGCTCGCCTTCGTGCGTGAGGCCCACGTACACGCGGGAGCGCTTGACGATGACGACGCCGAACTCGCCTTCCAGCGCGCGCAGCGCGTTGGACAGCGCCGGCTGCGTGATGTGGCAGGCCTGGGCGGCGCGGCCGAAATGCTTGTGCTCGCTGAGTGCGACGAGGTAGCGCATCGAGGCGAGCAGGTTCATTGCGTGCGTCCTTTTTCTTCTTGGGGACTCTCGTCCGGGGCGCCTGCGCAGGCCCTCGCCCCGCCTCTGCCTCAGGTGTTCTTGCTGATCGAGATCGTCGGGAACTTCGCGGAAAAGTCCTTCGCCTTCTCCGCGATCCCCACCGCCACGCTGCGCGCCACGGCCTTGTAGAGCCCGGCCACCTCGCCGTCGGGGTCGGACACCACCGTGGGCGCCCCGCTGTCCGCCTGCAGCCGGATGTTGATGTCCAGCGGCAGCGCGCCCAGGTAGGCCATCTGGTACTCGGCCGCCATCTTCTTGCCGCCGTCGGCGCCGAAGATGTGCTCGGCATGGCCGCAGTTGGAGCAGATGTGCACCGCCATGTTTTCCACGATGCCCAGGATCGGCACGCCGACCTTCTCGAACATCTGGATGCCCTTGCGCGCGTCGAGCAGCGCGATATCTTGCGGCGTGGTGACGATCACCGCGCCCGTCATCGGCACGCGCTGGCTCAGCGTGAGCTGGATGTCGCCGGTGCCCGGCGGCATGTCGACGATCAGGTAGTCGAGGTCTTTCCAGTTGGTCTGGCGCAGCAGCTGCTCGAGCGCCTGCGTGGCCATGGGGCCGCGCCAGATCATGGCCTGGTCGGCGTCGACCAGGAAGCCGATCGACATCACCTGCACGCCGTGGCGCTCCTTGGGCTCCATGTTCTTGCCGTCGATGCTCTCGGGGCGCCCGTCCAGGCCCATCATCATGGGCTGGCTCGGGCCGTAGATGTCGGCGTCGAGCAGGCCCACGCTGGCGCCCTCGGCGGCCAGCGCCAGCGCCAGGTTGGCGGCCGTGGTGCTCTTGCCCACGCCGCCCTTGCCCGAGGCCACGGCCACGATGTTGCGCACGTTGGGCATCAGCTGCACGCCGCGCTGCACCGCATGGCTGATGACCTTGGTGACGATGTTGACCGACACGTTCTCCACGCCCGGCACGGCCTTGGCCGCGGCCACCAGCGACTTGCGGATGGCCGCGTGCTGGCTCTTGGCGGGGTAGCCCAGTTCGAGGTCGAACGAGACATCGCCCTCGGCGATCTGCAGGTTTTTGAGCGAGCGGGTCGCTGCGAATTCTTTGCCGGTGTTAGGGTCCGTGACGCTCTTGAGTGCGTCCATGAGCCCGTCGGGGGTGAGTGCCATTGATCAAACTCCTGAATGGCGGGTAGTCTATTCCGCCCGCCAAGCCCGTACCGGGACGCGCTCATTTCCCGTCCGAAAAACGCCGAAGAAGAAAAGACACCGACGCAATGCCCGAGACAAGCCCCGCCACCGGCCTGCTGCTGACAGGCGGCGGCGCCCGCGCCGCCTACCAGGTCGGCGTGCTCGAAGCCATCGCCGAGATCCGGCGCGACGCCGTGGCGGCGGGTGCGGCCATCGGCGGCGGCAACCCGTTCCAGATCATCACCGGCACCTCGGCCGGCGCCATCAACGCCGCCGCGCTGGCCTGCGGCGCCGACGACTTCGACCGCGTGGTCGCGCACATCGCGCAGGTGTGGGGCGAATTCCGCGCCGAGCAGATCTACCGCGCCGACTCGCTCTCGGTGCTCGGCAGCGGCGCGCGCTGGCGCATGCTGCTCGGCCTGGGGCGCTTTGCGGCCAACTGGATGCGCATCAAGCCGAAGTCGCTGCTCGACAACTCCCCGCTGGCCGGCCTGCTGCAACGCCTGGTGCCGCTGGACCGCCTGCCGACGCTCATGCAGCAGGGCCACGTGCAAGCGCTGGCGGTCACGGCCTCGAGCTACAGCTCGGGCGAGCACGTGACCTTCTTCGAGGCGGCCGTGCCGATGGAGCCCTGGGTGCGCTCGCAGCGCCTGTCGGTGCGCGACCGCATCACGCACGCGCACCTGATGGCCTCGTCGGCCATTCCCTTCGTGTTCCCGGCCACCGCGCTGCCGATGCCGCCGGGCCACACCGAGTACTTCGGCGACGGCTCGATGCGCCAGTCGGCGCCCATCGCGGCGGCGATCCATCTGGGTGCGCAGCGCATCGTGGTGATCGGCGCGGGCCGCATGCACGAGCCGCGCGACGAGGACGCGCCCAACACCCACAGCGGCTATCCGACCATGGCGCAGATCGCCGGCCATGCGCTGTCGAGCATCTTTCTGGATGCGCTGGCGGTCGACATCGAGCGCCTGCGCCGCATCAACCACACGCTGGGCCTGATCCCCGAAGAGGCGCGCGCCGCGAGCACGCTGCGCCCGCTCGACCTGCTGGTGATCTCGCCGTCGGAGCGCATCGACATGATCGCGGCGCGCCACGTCGACGCGCTGCCGGGCGCCGTACGGCACCTGCTGGGCGGCTCGAAGGTCGCGGCCGACGTGAAGGGCGGCGCGCTCGCCAGCTACCTGCTGTTCGAGTCGGCCTACACGCGCGAGCTCATGGCGCTGGGGCGCGCGGACGCGATGCGCCAGCGCGACGAGGTGCTGCGGTTCTTCGGGTGGGTGCCGACGTGACGGCGCACGCGACCGGCTGAGTTCGCGCCGCTCACCCCGCCTCGTCCAGCAGCCCCAGCACCACGTCCAGCAGCACGTTCGCGCCCTGCGCCAGGTCGGCGCTCGCCGTGTGCTCCTTCGGGTTGTGGCTGATGCCGCGCACGCTCGGCACGAAGACCATGGCGGCGGGCGCGATGCGCGCCATCATCTGCGCGTCGTGGCCCGCGCCCGAGGTCATGCGGCGGTGGCTCAGGCCGCGGGCGTGCGCGCTGGCCTCGACGAGGCGCACCAGCCGTTCATCGAACTGCACCGGCTCGAAGCGCGCCAGCGTGCGGGCTTCGATGGTCACGCCTTCGGTTGTTTCGAGTTGCCGCAGGTAGTCCGCCAACTCGCCTTCGGCGTCCTTCAGCGTCGCCTCGTCGGTGTTGCGCAGGTCGACCGTGAGCGTGGCGCGCGCCGCGATCACGTTGATGAGGTTCGGGTGCAGGTCGATCGCGCCGACGGTCGCGACCTGGCTGCCGCCGTAGCGGCGCGCCAGTTCGCGCACGAACACCGCGATGGCGGCGGCGCAGTAGCCGGCGTCGTGGCGCAGGTGCATGGGCGTGGTGCCCGCGTGGTTCGACTGGCCGGTGACGACGATCTCCTGCCACGAGATGCCCTGCAGGTCGGCCACCGCGCCGATGGTGACGCCCCCGGCCTCCAGCACCGGGCCCTGCTCGATGTGCAGTTCGACGAACGCATGCGGCACCAGCGCGCCGCAGGCCATGTCGCCCGCGTAGCCGATGCGCGCGAGTTCGTCGCCCAGCCGCGCGCCGTCGGTGGCGACGGTATCGAGCGCCGCCTCGAGCGCCAGCCCGCCCGCGTGCACCAGCGAGCCCATCATGTCGGGCATGAAGCGCACGCCCTCCTCGTTGGTGAACGCGGCGACCACGAAGGGGCGCAGCGTCTGGCGCTGGCGTTCGTTGAGCCAGCGCACCACCTCCAGGCCGGCCAGCACGCCGTAGTTGCCGTCGTAGCGCCCGCCCGTGGCGACGGTGTCGATGTGGGAGCCGGTCATCACGGGCTTCGCATCGGGCAGCTGGCCGGGGCGGATGCCGAAGATGTTGCCGATGCGGTCGATGCGCACGGTGAGGTCCAGCTCGCGCATCCACTGCACGAGTCGGTCGCGGCCCGCGCGGTCGGCGTCGGTGAGCGCGATGCGGCAGACACCGCCCTGCGCCGTCGCGCCGATGGCGGCGTGGTCGTCGATGCGCGCCATCAGCGCGGCTTCGGCGATGCCTTCGCGCTGCAGCCATTGCGTCTGCGCCGCGACCACTTCTTCGCCCGAGCGGCCCGTCAGCGCGCGGTACACGCCGGGCGCGGTCGCGCCTTCGGTGCTGAACAGCAGCACGCGCGAGGTGGCGTCGAGGCCCGCCGCGCGCGCCAGTTCGGGGTCGGCCGCGAGCACCTGCAGCGCGGCCAGGCCGGCCGCGCCCGATTCGCCGACCAGCACGGGCACGTCGCCCGCCTCGCCGGTGGCGAAGGTGCGCATGGCGTGCTCGGCGTCGGCATCGGCGACGGTCATGAAGAGATCGACCGAGGGCTGCAGGAAGCGCCACGCGAGCGGCGAGGTCTCGCCGCAGGCCAGCCCCGCCATCACGGAATCGACGCTGCCGGTGGCGCGGTCGGGCCGGCCGCTGCGCGCGCTCTGCAGCAGGCAGTCGGCCTGTTCGGGCTCGACGACGATCAAGGTCGGCCGCGCGGCGCCGTAGCGCTCCCAGAAATGGCTCGCCACGCCGGCCGCGAGCCCGCCAACGCCGCCCTGCACGATGACGTGGGTGAAGGGGCACGGCGCGCCGGGCGCGGTGTTCTCGAGCAGCTCGTCGACGAGGATGCCGTAGCCCTGCATCACGTCGCGCGGAATCTCTTCGTAGCCTTCGTAGGAGGTGTCGGAGACGACCTCCCAGCCGTTCACCCGGGCCAGGCGCGCAGCTTCTTCGACCGAGGCGTCGTAGTTGCCGGCGATGCGCACGATCTCGGCGTCGAGCGCGGCGATGGGCGCCTCGCGCTCTTCGCTGACCTGCGCGTGCAGCACGATCACGCAGCGGCAGCCCATGCTCTGCGCGGCCGCGGCCAATGCGCGGCCATGGTTGCCGTCGGTCGCGCTGATGACGACGAAGTCGCGCAGCGCCTCGGCATGCCGGCCCGCGAACAGGTCGGCGGGCGTCCAGCCTTGCTCGGACCAGCGGCGCAGCACGAGCCGCAGCAAGGCCACGGGCGCACCGAGCACCTTGAAGCTGCCGAGCGCGGAGCGGCGCGATTCGTCCTTCACAACCACCTGCGCGATGCCCAGCTGCGCGGCGAGCCGGGGCAAGGGCCACGCCGGCGTCGGCTGCGGCGAGAGCCGGTCCCAGGTGGACAGCCACTGGCGGCTCTCGCGGCCGCGTGCGATGTTCATGACGGCCTGCAGGGCCGCGTCGTAGCCGCGCCGTTGCGCGTGAGGGTTGGCGAAGAGCATGGGAAAAAAACCAGAAAAGAAGAATGGATCAGGCGGCGGCGCGCACGGGAAGCCGCTGGCGCACGATCTGCGCGAAGTAGCGCGCGCCCGTGGTCAGCACCGCGTCGTTGAAGTCGTAGCGGCCGTTGTGCAGCGGCGTGCCGCCGGGCTCGCCCTCGGCGCCGTTGCCCAGGAAGACGAAAGCGCCCGGCACGGCGCGCAGGAAGGCGCCGAAGTCTTCCGAGATCATCATCGGCGCGACGTTGGCGTCGACCTTCTCGGCGCCCACCACGGCCGTGGCGGCGGCCACCGCGGTCGGCACGCATTCGGCCCAGTTCACGGTGGGCGCGAACTCGTGCGTGTAGCTGAACGTGCACTCCGCGCCGTGCATGCGGCAGAGGCCTTCGCTGATCTCGCGCATGCGCGCCTCGAGCATGCGCTGCACGGCCGGGTCGTAGCTGCGCGTGTCGCCCTTGATGACCACGTTCGACGGAATCGCGTTGCGGATGCCGTCGGTGATGAACTCGGTGCACGACACCACGGCCTGCGCGCCGGGGTCGAGCGTGCGCGAGACGATGGTCTGCAGCGCCAGCACGATCTGCGCGCCGATCACGATCGGGTCGATGCCCATGTGCGGCCGCGCGGCGTGCGTGCCCCGGCCGTGGATGTGGATGACGAAGTTGTCCTCGCTCGCCATCAGGCCGCCCGCGCGCGTGGCGAAGGTGCCGGCGGGCAGGCCGGGCATGTTGTGCAGGCCGTAGATCTCGTCGACCGGAAAGCGTTCGAACAGGCCGTCGTCCATCATGGCCCGGGCGCCGCGGCCGTGTTCTTCGGCGGGCTGGAAGATGAAGCGCACGGTGCCGTCGAAATCGCGCCGCTCGCGCAGCAGCTGCGCGGCGCCGAGCACCATCGCCATGTGGCCGTCGTGGCCGCAGGCGTGCATGCGCCCGGGCGTGCCGGAGGCGTACGGCCGCTCGGTCGCCAGCTCGGTGATGGCCAGCGCGTCCATCTCGGCGCGCAGGCCGATCACGCCCGTCCCGCTGCCCACCGTGAGGCTGGCGACCAGCCCGGTGCCGCCGATGCCGGTGTGCACCTCGAGCCCCAGCGCCCGCAGCGCGCTGGCAATGAAGGCCGAGGTCTTCGCCTCCTCGAAGCCGGTCTCGGGCATCGCATGCAGCTGGTGCCGCCAGCCGGCCAGCTGGTCGCGCAGGGGTGCGTCAGGAAACTTCATGGCGAGATGCTATTGACAACCCAGCGGGACAGGTGCGCAAAATGAGCCGCCGCCACGCAACGTTTTTGCGTGAAGCCTGCCCTTTCTCATGACACCCCTCGACGCCCTCGACCTGCGCCTGCTCGAACTGATCCAGGCCGACAGCCGCCTCTCGCAGGGCGAACTGGGCGAGCGCATCCACCTGTCGACGGCGGCGGTGAACCGCCGGCTCAAGCGCCTGCGCGACGAGGGCGTGATCCAGCGCCACGGCGCCGTGCTGTCGCCCGCCGCGCTCGGGCACCCGCTCACCATCGTGGTCGAGGTCGAAGCCGAGAGCGAGCAGATCGAACGGCTCGACGCCATGAAGCAAAGCTTTCGCGACTGCCCCCAGGTGCAGCAGTGCTACTACGTGACGGGCGAGTGGGACTTCATCCTCGTGTGCGTGGTGCGCGACATGGCGCAGTACACCGCGCTAACCCGCCAGCTGTTTTTCCAGAGCAACAACGTCAAGCGCTTTCGCACGCTGGTGACGATGGACCCGGTGAAGGTGAGCCTGGATGTGCCGGTGTCGGTGGGGGGCTGAGGGCGCGTCACGAACCCAGGCCGAACAGCGCCAGCAGGCCCAGAATGAACCAGCCGGCCTTCTTGGCGCTTTCGGCGCTTTCCTTCGAGATCGGCCACAGCTTGGCGCGGCGCCAGGCGCGAAAGTTGTTCGCCACCGCGAGGCCCACGCCAAGCAAGAGCAGCGGCGCCATGTCCCATGCGGCTGCTGCGATGCCCGACAGCACGACGATCAGCAGGCCCGCCACCCCGATCCCGCTCGAGGTGCTGGCCAGCACATGCGAGAGCTTGCCGCAAAGTCCGCACGCCGCGGGCGTTTCGCGGCTGGACCAGCGCTTGGCAACGGCGGCGATGCCCGGCTGGCGGCAATGGGGACAGGCGTAGGTCATGCGGCTCCCGCGAACGAGGTGGAAGCCGACGATAGCCGATGCGCTCAGCGCGCCGACAGCATCGACCGCAGCATCAACAGCACCGCGCCGACGATCGGCGCCAGCGCCAGCAGCCGGCCGGGTTCGAAGGCCAGCCCCGCGACCGCGCCGAGCAGGCAGCCAACCTTGATCCACGTCGGCACCGCGCCCCAGCCACGCCCATGGGTCACGGCGAGCGCGACCAGCGCAACCCAGCCGATCGCACCGCCGAGGACCGACAGCGTCCAGCTCAGCAGGTAGAACGCCGAGTCGGCGTCGCGGAACGCGAGCGCGGTGCCCAGGCCGCGCCAGGTGTGCCACCAGCCGTCGAACAGCAGGAAGCCGGTGGCCGAGGCGGCCCACCAGAAGAAGGCGTAGAGGCTGGCCACGCCGGCCAGGGCCGCCAGCCCGCCCAGCAGGCGGCGGGTGATGTCGTCGAAGGGCGCGGGGTCGCGCCAGGTGGCCGTTTGTCCGTGGTCCATGGTCGGAGCTCCATTGGTTCGCAATGGGTCCGACGGTAGGCAGCGAATGTGCGGGCTGGATGAAGCCTGTGTGAAGCGCGGTATCAGGCTGTCGGCGCGTCGGGCGCAATGCCCAGTTCCGCGCACACGCGCCCCAGCAGCGCCTTCAGCGACGCCACCTCGGTCTCGAGCCGCGCCACGTTGGCCTTGAGCGCCGCGACCTCACCGAGCGAGTCGCCGTGCGTGGCGAAGGCGCCGTCGCCCGATGCGCCCGGCCCTGCGATCTCTTCCGCCGGCGGCCCGCTCAGCAGGTGCGCCCAGCGGCTTTCGCGCGCGCCCGGCAGGCGCGCCAGCTTCACCACCAGCGCACCGGCTGGCCGTTCGGCGAGTTCGTTGAGGAAACCCTCAACCGACGAGATGTCGGCGAAGTTGTGCATGCGGTCGCATGCGATGCGCAGCTCGCCTGCTGTTTGCGGGCCGCGCAGCATCAGCACGGTGAGCAGGATCACCGACTGCGACGGAATGCGCAGCACGCGGTCGATGTTGTGCTCGTAGCGGAAGGCGCGCCCGCCGCTGGTCTCGGCCACGAGGCTGTAGCCCTTCAGGCTGTCGATGGCGGCCTGCACCTGCGACTCGCTGAGTTCGAGCACCGGGTTGCGGCTGGTCTTCTGGTTGCTACCCGACACCAGCGAGTTGAGCGTGAGCGGGTAGCTGTCGGGCACGGTGCGCTGCTTTTCGGCCAGCACGCCGAGGACGCGGGTTTCGAGGAGGGACAGGACGGGCAGCGGTGTGGACATGGCTCTGGGAGAAAGGGCAGAAGTGAAAAGGCAACCGGGCCTCAGGGCGCCACCACGGCCAGCATCGGCCCGAGATCGCGCACGAAGTCGTTGCGCTGCAGTGTCTTCGAATAGATCGCCGACACGGTGCCGTCGAGGTACAGCGCATCGCGGCAATGCAGCGCGTCGCGCAAGTACAGCGCGAAGTCGTAGAAGTTCACCGGCGTCTCGGCAAGGACGAAGACCGCGGTGCTGCTCGACACGCACACGCCGTTGCGGATCTTGCGCGAATCCGAATTCGGAATGAGCGCCGGGTGCACCGCGCCGTGGCGCAGCAGCAGCGGGCCCGACTGGGTCGCCAGCTGCACACCGCCCTTCGCAGCGATCGACGGGTATTCCGACGCCTCGACGATGCGCGGCCCCTCGGCCGTCACCAGGAACACGCCGTTGGGCTTGCGAAAGAAATTGCCGACGCCGTCGGCCAGGCTCAAAGGCGCTTCCTCGCGGCCTTCGCGCACCAGCAGCCCGACGGGTGCGAAGTCGGCGTGGTACATGCCGGCGTTCGCCGCGAACAGCAATTGCTTGTGGCGCGCCTTCAGCCAGGCCTCGAGCCGGTCGAAGCGCTTGAAGGCGGCGCCGGTGTCGTCGTTCAGGAACAGCGCGAGCTTGTCGGTGCGCAGGTCGACCTTGACGACGGTGTAGCGCGGCGGCGCGTCCACGCCGCCGGCGGCGGCGGACCACGCCAGGCCGGCGAGCAGGAAGACCAGCGCAGGCAGCAGCAGTTTTTTCATGCGACGACCTGCGCTGCCTCTTTTTTTCGCTCAGCCGCCGTTGATGCGCGCGACCAGCGCCTTCGTGAAGGCCGCCGTGCCGGCGCTGCCGCCGAGGTCGCCGGTGCGCACGTTGTCCAGGTTGAGCGTCTGGTCGATGGCGGTGCGCAGGCGCGTGGCCAGCTCGGGCCGCTTGACGTGGTCGAGCATGAGCGCGGCCGCCAGCATCAGCGCGATCGGGTTGGCGATGCCCTTGCCGGCGATGTCGGGCGCCGAGCCGTGCACGGCCTCGAAGATCGCGGCGTTGGTGCCGATGTTGGCGCCGGGCGCCATGCCCAGGCCGCCGACCAGGCCGGCCACGAGGTCCGAGAGGATGTCGCCGAACAGGTTGGTGGTCACCAGCATGTCGAACTGCCAGGGATTGAGCACCAGCTTCATCGCGCAGGCGTCGATGATCACGGTGTCGAGCTCGAACTGGCCCTTGTACTTCTCTTCGTACAGGTCGAGGCCGGTCTCCAGGAAGATGCCGGTGAGCGCCTTCATGATGTTGGCCTTGTGCACCAGCGTGACCTTCTTGCGGCCGGTGGCCACGGCGGTGTCGAACGCGTATTCGAGCAGGCGGCGGCTGCCCTTGCGGGTGTTGACGCCGGTGGCCATGGCCACGGCGTGCGGGTCGCCGTCGATGGGCACGTAGTGCTCGTGGCCGATGTACAGGCCCTCGAGGTTCTCGCGCACCACGGTCAGGTCGATGTTGTCGTAGCGCCCGCCCGGGATGATGGTGCGTGCGGGGCGCAGGTTGGCGTACAGCTGGAACTCCTCGCGCAGGCGCACGTTCGACGAGCGGTAGCCGCCGCCCGAAGGGGTTTCGAGCGGGCCCTTGAGCGCCAGGCGGGTGCTGCGGATGCTGTCCAGCGTGGCCTTGGGCAGCGGGTCGCCCGAGGCCTTGACGCCGCCCAGGCCGGCGATCTGGGTGTCCCACACGAAAGGCGCCTTCAGCGCGTCGAGCGCCGCCAGGGTCGCGTCGACGATCTCGGGGCCGATGCCGTCGCCGGGGATGAGGGTTGCAGGGATCGAGGTGGTCATCGGCGGCGGCTCACTTTCAGTAAAGAGGCTGCGAGCATACGTCGCACGGGCGACACCCCCGCGGCCTTCGGGGTCACTCCGGGTACCCCGCCGGTGGGGTGAGCAGCCCCATGGCGGCGGCCCCGGGACGGGCCGCCTAAAATGCCCGGTTCCCGGACGCGGCCCCTGGCCGCCTCCACGGGCCCCGCGCCCCTTCCGTTCGTCACTCCCGAAAGCGCCCTCCCCGATGTCCGCCCCGCGCAAGCTCTTCGTCACCACCGCCCTGCCGTATGCCAACGGCAAGTTCCACATCGGCCACATGATGGAATACATCCAGGCCGACATCTGGGTGCGGAACCAGCGAATGAATGGCGCCGACGTCAACTTCGTGTGCGCCGACGACGCACACGGCGCGGCCATCACCATCGCGGCCGACAAGGCCGGCGTGACGCCGCAGGCCTTCGTGGCCGAGATCGCCGCGGGCCGCAAGCCCTACCTGGACGGCTACCACATCGCCTTCGACAACTGGCACTCGACCGACGCGCCCGAGAACCACCAGCTGGCGCAGGACATCTACCGCGACCTGCGCGCCAACGGCCTCATCGAGACCAAGAGCGTCGAGCAGTTCTACGACCCGGCCAAGGGCATGTTCCTGGCCGACCGCTTCATCAAGGGCGAGTGCCCCAACTGCCACTCGAAGGACCAGTACGGCGACAACTGCGAGGTGTGCGGCGCCGTGTACGCGCCCACCGAGCTGATCAACCCCTACTCGGCGCTGTCGGGCGCCAAGCCCGAGCTGCGCAGCTCGGAGCACTTCTTCTTCAAGCTGTCGGACCCGCGCTGCGAGGCCTACCTGAAGGAATGGACCGCCGCCCCCGGCCACGTGCAGCCCGAGGTGCAGAACAAGATCCGCGAGTGGCTCTACAAGGACGACGAAGGCAAGGGCGGCCTGGGCGACTGGGACATCAGCCGCGACGCGCCCTACTTCGGCATCGAGATCCCCGATGCGCCGGGCAAGTACTTCTACGTGTGGCTGGACGCGCCCGTGGGCTACCTGGCCTCGCTGAAGAACCTGCTGGACAAGCGCTGCATCGAGCTGGGCGGCGACGGCATCTCGTACACCGAGTACATGGCCGACCCCGAGCTGGAGCAGGTGCACTTCATCGGCAAGGACATCATCACCTTCCACACGCTGTTTTGGCCCGCGATGCTGCATTTCAGCGGCCGCAAGGCGCCCAATGCCGTGTACGTGCACGGCCACCTGACGGTGAGCGGCGAGAAGATGAGCAAGAGCCGCGGCACCGGCATCGACCCGCTCAAGTACCTGTCGATCGGGCTCGACCCCGAATGGCTGCGCTACTACATCGCCGCCAAGCTCAACGGCCGCAACGAGGACATCGACTTCAACCCCGACGACTTCGTGGCGCGCGTGAACAGCGACCTCGTGGGCAAGTACATCAACATCGCCAGCCGCGCGGCCGGCTTCATCGGCAAGCGCTTCGGCGGCCAGCTCGGTGCGGTGTCGGCCGACGGCGACACGCTGCTGTCCACGCTGCGCGCTGCGGCCACGCAGGTGCAGTCGCTGTACGACGGCCGCGACTACGCCCGCGCGCTGCGCGAGGTGATGGCGCTGGCCGACAAGGTGAACGAGTACGTCGACCAGAACAAGCCCTGGGAACTGGCCAAGAAGGAAGGCGCCGAGGCGCGCCTGCACGACGTGTGCACGGTGTGTATCGAGGCCTTCCGCCTGCTCACGCTGTACCTGAAGCCGGTGCTGCCGGCGCTGGCCGTGAACGTCGAGGCCTTCCTGAAGATCGCCCCGCTGGTCTGGGCCGACGCGGCGCAGGCTCTGCCGGCCGGCCACGCCATCGGCGACTACAAGCACCTGATGCAGCGCGCCGACCCCAAGCAGGTCGACAAGCTGTTCGACGTGCCCGAAGCCGCGGCTGCCGCACCCGTCGCCACCGAAGCGCAGGAGCTGCCCGGCGGCGAAGCCATCGCGCCGACCATCACCATCGACGACTTCGCGAAGATCGACCTGCGCATCGCGAAGATCGTGGCCTGCGAGAAGGTCGAGGGCTCGACCAAGCTGCTGCGCCTGACGCTCGACGCGGGCGAAGGCAAGACGCGCAACGTGTTCAGCGGCATCGCCTCGGCCTACCAGCCGGAACAGCTCGTGGGCAAGCTCACCGTGCTGGTCGCCAACCTCGCGCCGCGCAAGATGAAGTTCGGCGTCAGCGAAGGCATGGTGCTGGCCGCGAGCCACGGCGACGAAAAAGCCCACCCGGGCATCCACGTGCTCGAGCCCTGGGCGGGCGCGACGCCGGGCATGCGCGTGCGCTGACCCGACCACGCAAAGAAGAACTAGCCGAACTTGTTGCTCAACACGAGGTCGGCAAACACCTTGCCGCCCACCGAGATGTGGTCGCGCATCGCCTCCGCGGCGTTGTCCGCGTGGCCTTTCAGAATCCACTCGACCACCCGTTCGTGCTCCCGCTGTGAAGCGGCGAGCCGGCCGGGCTTCTCGAACATCCGCCCACGGTAGGCCGAGATGCGCAGCCGCACGGTCTGCGCCTGCTCCACGATGAAGGGGTTGCCGCTGGCGCGGTAGATCACGTCGTGCAGCGCGGCGTTGGCCTGCTGGTACGCCTCGGCGTCGTCCGCCAGCGCCTGCGCGGCGGTGCCGGCCAGGGCGCGCAGCAGCTCCTCGCGCAGCGCCGGGCCGATGCGCAGCGCGGCCAGCCGCGCCAGCACGCCTTCGAGCTCGCCGAGCGCTTCCATCATCGCCACCAGTTCGTTCGCCCGCAGCTGGCGCACGTAGATGCCGGTGCGCGGAACGATGTCGACCAGCCCGCGCGCACTGAGCAGCAGCAGCGCCTCGCGCACCGGCGTGCGCGAGGTGTTGAAGCTCAGGGCCAGGGCCTTTTCGTCGATGGCCATGCCGGGCGACAGCACGCCGCCCAGGATGTCTTGTTCGAGCCGGGCTCGGATGCGGTCCTGCAGGCTGTGGGTGTCGAGGGTTTTCGCGGGTTGCATGGCGATCTGGATATTAGCTAACCTTACAGATATATCAATTCATCTGTTTGGTACATCAATGTCTCCCACCCTCGCGATCGACGGCCACGTGGCCTACCTGACGCTACACCGTCCCCAGGCCGCCAACAAGCTCACGCCGGACGATCTTCCCGTGCTGATCCAGCATGTGGACACAGTGAACCGCACGCCCGAGGTGCTGGTGCTGGTCCTGCGCGCCGAGGGCAAGTACTTCTGCAGCGGATTTGATATATCAGAGGTGGCCACCCAGAGCCAGACCGAGGGCCGCAGCTTCGGCGAGATGGTCGATGTGTTCGAAAACTGCCGCGCCGTCACCATCGCGGCGGTGCACGGTGGCGTCTACGGCGGCGCGACCGACCTCGTGCTGGCCTGCGACTTCCGCGTGGGCGCCCGCAGCGCCGAGATGTTCATGCCGGCCGCCCGGCTCGGCCTGCACTACTACCAGAGCGGCATGGAACGCTACGTGTCGCGGCTGGGGCTGGACACGGCCAAGCGCCTCTTTCTCACCGCCGAGAAGCTCGACGGCGCCGCCATGCGCGACTGCGGCTTTCTCACGCAGCTGGTCGACGACGCCGCCGCGCTCGACGCCGAGGTGCAGCGCCTGCGCACCGTGCTCGCGGGCATGGCGCCGCTGGCGCTGCTGGGCATGAAGAAGCACCTGAACCAGATCGCGCGCGGCACCGCCGACGCCGCCGCGATCTCGCGCGAGGTGCAGCGCACCGTCGCCTCCGAAGACCTCGCCGAGGGCGGCCGGGCCTGGCGCGAGAAGCGCACGCCGGTGTTCCAGGGCCGCTGAGCGCGCCCGCCCCTTCCCCACACAAGACCCAGGAGACAACCCATGAAGCAAGAACTGCGAGCCCTCTCGTTCGCCGCCGCCGCGCTGCTGGCCTCGGCCGGTGCACTGGCCGACACCTATCCCTCGCGCCCGATCACGCTGCTGGTGGGCTTCCCCGCCGGCGGCGGCGCCGACACCGTGGCGCGCATCGTCGGCGACAAGCTGGGCAAGCTGCTCGGCCAGCCCATCGTCATCGACAACAAGCCGGGCGCGGGCACCACCATCGCGTCCGACCAGGTCGCGCGCGCCGCGCCCGACGGCTACACGCTGCTGCTGGGCAGCGCCAACCTCTACGGCAGCGACAAGCTGCTCTACAAGAGCGTGAAGTACGACGGCGCGAAAAGCTTCGTGCCGATCTCGCGCTGGAGCTCGGCGCCGATGCTGCTGGCGGTGAACAAGGACGTGAGCGCCAAGACCGTGCAGGCGCTGATCGCCGAAGCGCGGCAGAACCCCGGCAAGCTGGCGTACTCGTCGTCGGGCGCGGGCGTGGTGACGCACCTGGCGGGCCTGTCGTTCGAGAAGGCGGCCGGCGTGCAGATGCTGCATGTGCCGTACAAGGGCGGCGCACCGTCGATCCAGGCCGTGGCCGCGGGCGACGTGCAGCTCACCTTCGGCACGCCGCCCTCGGTGCTGCCGATGGCGCAGGGCCAGAAGCTGCGCGTGCTGGCCGTCACCTCGGGCCAGCGCTCGCCGCTCTTTCCCGACGTGCCCAGCGTGGCCGAGGCCGGCGTGAAGGGCTACGACTACACCTTCTGGTTCGGCCTCTTCGGCCCGGCCGGCCTGCCGCCGGAGGTGGCGCAGAAGCTGTTCGACGCCAGCGTGGCGGCGCTGAACGACCCCGAGGTCAAGGCGCGAATGGAGAAGTCGGGCAACGAGTCGGCGCCGTCGAAGTCGCTCGCCGAATTCCGCGCCTGGGCCCTGGCCGAAGGCGCGAAGTCGAAGGAACTCACCGAGCGCTCGGGCGCGAGCGTCGAATGAGCACGCACGCACCCAAGGCAGGCCCGCTGCAGGGCTTCACCGTCATCGACCTCACGCGCGTGCTCGCGGGCCCGTACTGCACGCTGCTGCTCGCCGACCTGGGCGCGCGCGTCATCAAGGTGGAACAACCCGGCCTGGGCGACGACGCGCGGCAGATCGGCCCCTTCGTCGAGGGCGACTCGGCCTACTTCATGTCGGTCAACCGCAACAAGGAGTCGATCGCACTCGACCTGAAGGCGCCGACCGACCGCGCGGTCTTCGAGCAGCTGCTGGCCACGGCCGACGTGCTGGTCGAGAACTTCCGGCCCGGCACGATGGAGAAGCTGGGCTACGACTGGCCGACGCTGCACGCGCGCTTTCCGAAACTCGTGTTCACCTCGGTCTCGGGCTTCGGCCAGACCGGGCCCTACAGCAGGCGCCCCGCCTACGACATGGTGGTGCAGGCGATGGGCGGCATCATGAGCCTCACCGGCCACCCGGGCGCGCCGCCGACGCGCGTGGGCGTGTCGATCGGCGACCTCGGCGCCGGCCTGTACGCGGCCATCGGCACGCAGGCCGCGCTGCTGCAGCGCGGGCGCACGGGCGTGGGCGACCGGGTCGACGTGGCCATGCTCGACTGCCAGGTCGCGCTGCTCGAGAACGCGATCTCGCGCATGGAGGCCGAGGGCCGCGCACCGGGGCCGATCGGCTCGCGGCATCCGTCGATCACGCCCTTCGACGTGTTCCGCGCGGCCGACGGCTGGTTCGTGATCGCAGCGGGCAACGACGCGCTGTTCCAGCGCCTGTGCACTGCCCTCGAGCTGCCCGCACTCGCCGGGGACGCGCGCTTTGCCACCAACCCGGCGCGCTGCCAGCACCACGAGGCGCTCAAGCAGTTGCTCGAAGAGCGCCTGTCGACCGCGCCCTGCGCGCACTGGCAGGCGCTGCTGATGCAGCACAACATCCCCACCGGCGACTACAACGACGTGGCCGCGGTGGTGAACGACCCGCAGGTGCAGGCGCGCGAGATGCTGGTGCAGGTGCGCACGCAGGGCGGTCAGCCGCTCACGGTGGCGGGCAACCCGGTCCACGTCGGCGGGCTGCGCACGCAGGTGCGACGGCAGCCGCCGCGGCTGGACCAGGACCGCGAGGCGATCCTGGCGTCGCTCGCCCGATCCAGCGCTGCGGGTGCAGAATCCGCCCATGCAACGCAGTGACCGCCTCCGCCCCTTCGTCCTTTCCGCGCTCGGCCTCGCGGGTGCGCTGCTGCTGAGCGGCTGCGCGGTGGTCAGCGTCGCGAGCACCGCCGTGAGCGTGGGCGCCGGCGCGGTCGGCCTCGCGGCCGATGCGGCCATCGGCACCGCGCGCATCACCGGCAAAGCCGTGGGCGCGGCGGCCGACGCGGTGATTCCCGACAGCAAGGACTGACGGCCGTTCAGCGCGGCAGGCCCAGCGCCGCGAGGTGCGCGGGTGTGTGCTGCGCTTTTTCCTTGCGCACGAAGGCCGAGCGCAGCGCCGCGTGCGGCTCGGCCGGATCGAAGAAGTTGCGCCGCATGTGCGCCAGCTCCTCGTCGCGATAGGCCTGCAGCGGCTTGGCCGCCTCGTCGCGGGCACGCGCCGCCTGCTTGTCCGCCAGGCGCGCGGCCAGGTCCGGCGATGCCGCCAGTTGCGCGGCCAGCCGGCCGACCTCGTCTCCCAGTTCTTCCGGCGCAGCCTGCAGCACGCGCTGCGCCAGGCCCAGCGCCACCGCGCGCTTGGCGCTCACGGGCAGCGCCGATTGCGTGAGCCGCTCGGCCTCGTCGGCGCCCACGCGGCGCGGCAGGCTGTAAGTCCAGTATTCGGAGCCGTGCAGGCCCATGAGTTTGTAGTGCGGGTTGAGCACCACGCCGTCGCGGCACCACACCTCGTCGGCCGCGAGCGCGAGCATCACGCCGCCGGCCGCGGCATTGCCACCCAGCGCGGCCACGGTGAGGCGATCGGTGGTCGTGAGCACAGCCTCGACCAGGTCGTTCATCGCGTGGATGTTGGCCCACGATTCCTCCGCCGGATCGGCCGCCGCCTCGATCACGTTCAGGTGGATGCCGTTGGAGAAGAAGTCGCGCAGCCCGCCGAGCACCAGCACCGAGGTCGGGCGGGTGCAGGCGAAGCGGTAGGCCGACAGCAGACGCCGGCATTGCGCGGTGCTCATGGCCCCGCCCGCGAACGAGAAGTTCAGCACGCCGACCGGCCCGTGCTCGCGGTAGCGGATGTCGGTCCAGGTGCGACGGCCAGCGGGCAACTCGAGCGGCGCGGCCACCTCGGGCAGGCCGGCGGGCAGCCGCGCGCCCAGCGCCTCGACGGCCGGCAGCTTGTAGCTCGGCAGGCCGGAACCCGGCTCGCGCCAAGGCCGCAGCTGGGTGAGCCAGACCGCACCGTCGACGGTGGCGCGGCAGACGGCGCCGGCGCGGGTGGCGATCAGTTCGCCGGGCGTGCCGCGCAACTCGTCCTCGGCATGGCCGCCGTGCAGGTACCACGGCGCGCCCAGCAGCTCGTCGAGCACGCCGGGCTGCGAATCGGCCGCGCGCAGCTGCCGCAGCACCGATTCGGTGGTCTGCGTGGCCCAGTCGATGCGGCGCTCGGCCTGCTTCATGAAGGGCCGCCAGCCGGCGGCGAGGTCGGCCGCCTTCTGCCGCTTCGGCTTGTAGGTGCCCGAGGCGAAGCGCTCGACGGCCAGCAGCACGGCGTCGACGGCGGCATCGGCCACCTCGCCGCGGTACAGGTCGCTCTTGCCGGCCTGCGGCGGCACCTTCAGCGGCGACCAGGCCCAGACATCGCCCGCATCCATCTCGGCCACGGCCTCGAGCACGGTGACGCCCCAGCTGTCGACGCCGCCCTGCAGCGTCCGGTCGAGCGAGGACGGGCCGCGGTCGCCGGGCGGGCCCGGATGCACGATGAGGCAGGTGTGGGCGCGCCAGACGTCCTCGGGAATCGCGGTGGTCAGCATCGGCGCGACGATGAGTGCCGGCGCGTGCTGGCGCACGGCTTCACGCAGCGCCTCGTCATCGCCGAGCGCCAGCACGACGCCTGCTGTGTGGCCCCGGTCCTGGAGCTCGGCCAGCACGCGCTGCGTGAGGCTGTTGAACGCGCTCGCGACGAGCAGGATGTGCATGGGCGGCCTCATTGACGTTTGTTTCAAAACGTCAAAAATGTATCTGCCAGCCTCGCCGCCGATAAGCTGACTGAAAGTACTCACCGCCTGGAAATCGCGGGCCCGCCGCGACGGCCGGGCCACAATGACCGCACATGTCGTCGCCGCTGAACCTCACCCGCTTTCGCCCCCGCCTGCTGGACACGATGGCCGGCTACGACCGGGGGCGGTTCCTGGGAGACCTCGGCGCGGGCGCCACGGTGGGCATCGTGGCGCTGCCGCTGGCCATGGCGTTCGCCATCGCCTCGGGGCTCAAGCCCGAGGCCGGCATCTGGACGGCGATCATCGCGGGCTTCCTGATCTCGCTGCTGAGCGGCTCGGCCGTGCAGATCGGCGGCCCGGCGGGCGCGTTCATCGTGATCGTCTACGGCATCGTCGAGCGCTACGGCGTGGCCAACCTGCTGATCGCCACCGCCTGCGCGGGCGTGCTGCTGTTCATGGCGGGGCTGTTCGGGCTCGGGCGGCTGGTGCGTTTCGTGCCGCTGTCGATCGTGGTGGGCTTCACCAACGGCATCGCGGTGCTGATCCTGCTGTCGCAGCTCAAGGATTTGCTGGGCCTCACGGTGGAGCGCATGCCGGCCGACGTGTTCTCGCAGCTGCACGCGATGGCGCTGCGGCTGGACACGTTCAACCCGCATGCCTTCGCGCTCGGGCTGGCCTGCGTGCTCGGCCTGCTGGCGTGGTCGCGGCTGTTTCGCGGCGACTCGGCGCTGGCGCGCGCGGTGCAGCGCGTGGGCGGGCGCTGGGTGCAGACGCGCCCGGTGCAGATCGTCGGGCGCATCCCGGGGCCGATCGTCGCGCTGGTGTCGCTCACGCTGGTGTCGTGGGGCTTCGCGCTGCCGGTGGAAACCATCGGCACGCGCTTCGGCGGCATTCCCGAGGGCGTGCCGGCCTTCGCGCTGCCCGATTTCTCGTGGGAGACCGTCAAGCAGCTGGTGACGCCGACGCTGACCATCGCGCTGCTCGGCGCCATCGAGTCGCTGCTGTGCGCGCGCGTGGCCGACCAGGTCAGCGGCCAGCCGCGCCACGACCCGAACCAGGAGCTGATGGCGCAGGGCATCGCCAACATCGTCACGCCCTTCTTCGGCGGCATGCCCGCCACGGGCACCATCGCGCGCACCGTGACCAACATCCGCTCCGGCGGCAGCTCGCCCATTGCGGGCATCGTGCATGCGGTCACGCTGCTGGTCGTGGTGCTGCTGGCAGCGCCGCTGGCGCGCCATGTGCCGCTCGCGGTGCTGGCGGGCATCCTGGTGTTCGTGGGGCTGAACATGGGCGAATGGCGCGAGTTCACGCCCGGCCAGCTGCGCCACTTCAGCCGCCACTACCGGCTCCTGATGCTCGGCACCTTCTTCCTCACGGTGGTGTTCGACCTCACGGTGGCGGTGCAGGTGGGCATCGTGCTGGCGTGCGCGCTCTTCATCCGGCGCATGAGCGGGCTGTTCAGCGTCGAGCTGGTGACGCTGCAGCCGCCGGTGCTCACCTACCGGCTGTACGGCGCCATGTTCTTCGGCGCGGCGGCCAAGCTCGACGAAGCAGTGAACGCCGCGGAGCGCGCGCCGCGCGGCATGACGCTGGTGCTGGACGCCACGCACCTGATCTACATCGACGCCACCGGCGTCGATGCGCTGCGGCAGTTGCACCGGGCGGTGCTGGCGCGCGACGGATTGCTGCGCATCGAGTCGCTGCAGCCACAGCCGCTCGAGGTGCTGGAGCGCTCGGGGTTCGCCGAGGAATTGACGACGGGCCAGCCCGGCGCGTCGCACGGCGCGTAGCTGTCAGGGCGCCTCGGTGCCCCGGTCGGGCGACGACCCGCTGCGCACCACGCGCTGGTCGTCGTTCAGCGTGGCGGTGAAGACCATCGACGAATTCGGTGGTTGCACCCAGCGCCATTCCCATTCGGTTTCGCGCTTGAGCGCATAGGGCGTGACCTTGGCCGGCTTGCCCAGCAGCTTGCGCAGGTCTTCCATCATCATGCCGGGCTGCACCTTGGCGAAGTTCTCGGGCGTGAGCACCTGGCGCAGCGCGCTCATCTTGCCGTCGGCGCCGATGGTGATCATGTAGTTCTTCTGGCCCTGCGGCTGGCGGTTGAACTCCAGCACGCGGCCGTTGGGCACGTCCCAGACGTTCTCGGGTTCGCCGAAGCGCGCGCGCACGTCGGCCTCGGTCGAGACGCCCTCTTCGAGCTCGCTGATGCGCTGCGGATCGCAGCCCGCGAGCCCGATCAGCGCCGCCAGCAGTCCTGCCACGAGGCCGATCCGGCCCTTCTGAAATCGTTGCATGCCGTCCCCGGTAAAATTCGAGCGATAAAGGTCCAGTCTATGTCCATCTTCCGCCGCCCCCACTACACCTCCGAGATCACGAACTTCATCGAGGAGATGAAGCAAAAGAAGCCGACGCTGGAATCCGAACAGCGCGCCGGCCGCGCCCTGCTCTGGGACAAGCACCTCGACCGCAGCCTGCTCGAGGAGTACAGCGAAGCGCGCGTGCCGATGCAGCCGTACGTCTACCAGACCCAACCCAAGTGAATGGTGCTCACCCGGCATCCCGTCGCCCAGCCTGCGCGCACAGCTATTAAGTTGATAGCAACCTCCTCATGAGCGCAGACGAGGACAACGGCACGATCGTGGCCAGCATGCCCGAGGTCGTCGACCAGGTCGCCCTGGCCCGGCTCTACGGCGAGCCGCTGTTCGCGATGCCGAAAGACCTGTACATCCCGCCCGAGGCGCTGCAGGTCTTCCTGGAGGCCTTCGAGGGCCCGCTCGACCTGTTGCTGTACCTGATCCGCAAGCAGAACTTCAACATCCTTGACATCCCGATGGCGGGCCTGACGCGGCAGTACCTGAGCTACGTCGACGAGATCCGCCAGACCAACCTCGAGCTCGCGGCCGAGTACCTCCTGATGGCCGCGATGCTGATCGAGATCAAGTCGCGCATGCTGCTGCCGCCCAAGAAGGTGGCCGACGGCGAAGAGGCCGAAGACCCGCGCGCCGAGCTGGTTCGCCGGCTCATGGAGTACGAGCAGACCAAGCTGCAGGCCGCCGCCATCAGCGCCCTGCCGACCTACGGGCGCGACTTCTGGAAGGCCCAGGTCTACATCGAGCAGTCGATCAAGCCGCGCTTTCCCGACGTCGACGTGGTCGAGCTGCGCGACGCCTGGGCCGACATCATGAAGCGCGCCAAGCTCGTGCAGCACCACAAGATCTCGCGCGAAGAGCTCAACGTGCGCGAGCACATGAGCATCGTGCTGCGCCACCTGCAGGGCCAGCGTTTCGTCGAGTTCGAGAAGCTCTTCGACGTCTCGCGCGGCGTGCCGGTGCTGATCGTCACCTTCATCGCGATGCTCGAACTCGCGAAAGAGACGCTGATCGACATCACGCAGGCCGAGGCCTTCGCCCCCATCTACGTCCGACTGGCCTACTCGCCGGCCTGACCCAACCGGTTCCCACGCCTGTGACTTCCGCCGTTCGCGACTTCGACGTCCTCATTGTCGGCAGCGGCCTCGCAGGCCTCTCCGCCGCGCTGCACCTGGCCCCCACGCACCGCGTGGCCGTGCTCACCAAGCGCGCGCTGAACGACGGCTCCAGCGCCTGGGCGCAGGGCGGCATCGCGGCCGTGCTGGCGGCGGGCGACAGCTTCGACGCTCACGTGGAAGACACGCTGGTCGCCGGCGCCGGCCTGTGCGACCCCGAGGCCACGCGCTTCGTGGTCGAAGGCGCGCCGCAGGCCATCGGCTGGCTGCGCGAACTCGGCGTGCCCTTCTCGGAAGAAGGCGGCGACCTGCACCTGACGCGCGAAGGCGGCCACAGCCAGCGCCGCATCGTGCACGTGACCGACGCCACCGGCGCGGCCGTGCAGCAGGTGCTGATCGAGCGCGTGCGCCGCACGCCCAACATCACGCTGTTCGAGCACCACACGCTGGTCGACCTGGTCACCGGCACCAAGCTCGGACTGGCCGATCTGTCGTGCCAGGGCCTGTACGCGCTGGACGACGAGACCGACGAGGTGCTGGCCTTCCGCGCGCCGCACACCATCCTGGCCACGGGCGGCGCGGGCAAGGTGTACCTGTACACCACCAACCCCGACACCGCCACCGGCGACGGCATTGCCGCCGCCTGGCGCGCGGGCTGCCGGGTGTCGAACCTGGAGTTCATCCAGTTCCACCCGACCTGCCTGTACCACCCGCATGCCAAGTCGTTCCTGATCAGCGAGGCGGTGCGCGGCGAAGGCGGGCTGCTGAAATTGCCCGACGGCACGCGCTTCATGCCCAAGCACGACGAGCGCGCCGAACTCGCGCCGCGCGACGTGGTGGCCCGTGCCATCGACTTCGAGATGAAGAAGCACGGCCTGGACTGCGTGTACCTCGACATCTCGCACCAGCCGCCCGCGTTCCTGAAGGAGCACTTCCCCAACATCCTGGCGCGCTGCCTGGAGCTGGGCATCGACATCACGCGCGAGCCGATTCCCGTGGTGCCCGCCGCGCACTACACCTGCGGCGGCGTGCTCAGCGACCTGGCTGGTCGCACCGACATCCCGGGCCTGTACGCCATCGGCGAAACCGCCTGCACCGGCCTGCACGGCGCCAACCGGCTGGCCAGCAACTCGCTGGTCGAGTGCATGGTGTTCGCGCGCGCCGCGGCCGACGCCATCGCGCAAGCCCCGTCGCGCGAACGCGCCGCGCTGCCCGCCTGGGACGAAAGCCGCGTCACCGACGCCGACGAAGCCGTGGTCATCTCCCACAACTGGGACGAGCTGCGCCGCTTCATGTGGGACTACGTCGGCATCGTGCGCACCAACAAGCGCCTGGAGCGCGCGAGCCATCGCATCGCGCTGCTGCAGGCCGAGATCCAGGAGTTCTACGCGAACTTCCACGTCACGCGCGACCTGCTCGAACTGCGCAACCTGGTGCAGGTGGCCGAGCTGATCGTGCGTTCCGCGCAGGCCCGCCACGAGAGCCGTGGCCTGCATTTCAGTCGCGATTACCCTTCGCTGGCCGAGCCCACCGCACCCACCGTGCTGGTGCCGCCGGTCGACTGAGCCCACCCTTCGTCACCTTTCGATCACCCTCAGGATGCCCGGCCACCGACGCCCGCAGGGAGAAAGCCAACCATGTCGAACACCCCTACCTCACTTACCCCACCGTCCGAAGCCCCGCCCGCCTCGCCCTACGGCACGCTGCCGCCCGCCTCGCCCCTGGCGCAGCGCAAGCCCGTGAGCCTGCCGCGGCTGGCGGACATGCATGCGCGCGGCGAGAAGATCGCCATGCTCACCGCCTACGACGCCACCTTCGCGGCCATGGCCGACGCGGCCGGCATCGACTGCCTGCTGGTCGGCGACTCGCTGGGCATGGTCTGCCAGGGCCTGAACAGCACCGTGGGCGTGAGCCTGGAGGCCATGCGCTATCACACCGACAGCGTCTCGCGCGGCCTGCGCCGCGTGCAGGGCACGACCTGGCTCATCGCCGACCTGCCCTTCGGCAGCTACCAGGAATCGCGCGAGCAGGCCCTGGCCAGCGCCACCGTGCTGATGCAGGCCGGCGCGCACATGGTCAAGCTCGAAGGCGGCGGCTGGACCACCGAAACGGTGCGCTTCCTGGTCGAGCGCGGCATTCCCGTGTGCGCCCACCTGGGCCTGACGCCGCAGACCGTGCATGCGCTCGGCGGCTACCGCGTGCAGGGCAAGGGCGACACCGCCGGCGCGCTGCTCAAGCAGCAGGCCCACGCGCTGCAGGACGCGGGCGCCGCCATGCTGGTGCTCGAGATGGTGCCGGCCGCGCTGGCCGCCGAACTCACCACGGAGCTGAAGCACTGCGCCACCATCGGCATCGGCGCCGGCAAGGCCACCGCGGGCCAGGTGCTCGTGCTGCACGACATGCTGGGCATCAACCTCGGGAAGATGCCGAAGTTCGTGCGTAACTTCATGGCCGATGCGCCGGGCGTGCTGCCCGCGCTGCAGGCGTACGTGCAGGCCGTGAAGAACGGCAGCTTCCCCGACGACCGCCTCCACGCCTGGTAAGCACAGAAGGACACCGACCATGTACATCGCCAAGACCATCGACGAACTGCGCCAGCACCTGTCTTCCAGCCAACGGCCCGCCTTCGTGCCCACCATGGGCAACCTGCACGAGGGCCACCTCGCGCTCGTGCGCCAGGCCAAGCCGCTGGGCGACGCCACCGTGGCGAGCATCTTCGTGAACCGCCTGCAGTTTTTGCCGCACGAAGACTTCGACACCTACCCGCGCACCTGGGACAGCGACTGCGAGAAGCTGCGCGCCGCCGGCTGCGACGTGCTGTTCGCGCCCGACGAGAAGGCGCTCTACCCCGAGCCCCAGACCTGCAAGGTGCATCCCGACCCGGCGCTGGCCGACCTGCTCGAAGGGCACTTTCGCCCCGGCTTCTTCATCGGCGTGTGCACGGTGGTGATGAAGCTGTTCCAGTGCGTGCAGCCGCGCGTGGCCGTGTTCGGCAAGAAGGACTACCAGCAGCTCATGATGATCCGCCACATGGTGCGGCAGTTCGCGCTGCCGATCGAGATCGTCGGCGGCGAGACCTTCCGCGCCGACGACGGCCTGGCGCTCTCGTCGCGCAACGGCTACCTGAGCGCCACCGAGCGCGCCGAGGCCGTGCAGCTGTCGCAGGCGCTGCGGGCCATGGCCGAGGCCGTGCGCGCCGGCGAGCGCGACGTGGCCGCCCTCGAGGCGCGCGCCATGCAGTCGCTCGCGCAGCGCGGCTGGCAGCCCGACTACGTGGTGCTGCGCCGCCGCGCCGACCTGCAGGCGCCGCAGCCCGGCGATGCGCTCGTGGCCCTGGCCGCCGCGCGGCTGGGCAGCACGCGGCTCATCGACAACCTCGAAATCGACACTCCTCTTTCGGCATGACCTACAGCGTCAAGGAAATCTTCTACACGCTGCAAGGCGAAGGCGGCCAGGCCGGCATGCCGGCCGTGTTCTGCCGCTTCGCCGGCTGCAACCTCTGGACCGGCCGCGAGGAAGACCGCGACACGGCCGTCTGCCGTTTCTGCGACACCGACTTCGTCGGCACCGACGGCACGCTGGGCGGCAAGTTCAAGAACGCCGACCAACTCGCCGACACCATCGCCGCGCAATGGCCCGCCGGCGACACCGCGCACCGGCTGGTCGTGCTCACGGGCGGCGAGCCGCTGCTGCAGGTCGATGCGGCGCTGGTCGATGCGCTGCACGCGCGGCATTTCCGCATCGCGGTCGAGAGCAACGGCACGGTCGCCGCGCCCGCGGGCATCGACTGGCTGTGCATCAGCCCCAAGGCCGGTGCGCCCTGGGTGCAGCAGCGCGGCCAGGAGCTGAAGCTGGTGTGGCCGCAGGCCGGCATCGAGCTCGATGCGATGGCACGCACGGGCGAGTTCACGCACCGCTTTCTGCAGCCGATGGACGGGCCCGACCGGCTCGCCAACACCGAGCTGTGCATCGCCGAATGCATGAAGCAGCCGGTGTGGCGCCTGAGCGTGCAGACCCACAAGATCACGGGCATCCGCTGACGCGCGGCCCGTTTCAGTTTCGAGTTTTCTTTTTCTGACGATGCGCTTCACCATCAGCCAACGCTTCTTCTTCGACGCCGCCCACACGCTCAAACGCGAGATCGAGGTCGAAGGCAGCCGCCGTATTCATGGCCACACCTACCACGCGGAGGTGTGGCTCGCGGGCGAACGCGACCCGGTGACGGGCATGGTGATCGACCTGGGCCTGCTGCGCCGCCGGCTCGAGGACGTGCGCGAACAGCTCGACCACCACCTGCTGGACGACGTGCCGGGGCTGCATCCGCCGACGCTGGAGAACCTGTGCGTGTTCATCGCCGACGCGCTGCCCGACCTGCGGCCGTCGCTGGCGCGCGTGCGCGTGTGGCGCGAGGCGCTCGGCGACAGCTGTACGGTGGAGTTCTAGCCGCCGGTCAGGCGGCGCCGATGCCGGCGACCAGGCTGCCCGGCGCCTGGCCGTTCTTCAGCCCGGCGGTGAACGCCAGCATGCGGTCGATCGGCACGCGCGCGCGCACACCGAGCGCCGGATCGACGTGGATCTCGCCTGCGCCGGTCTCCAGCGCATTCGCCAGTTCCACGAGCCCGTTCATCGCCATCCACGGGCAGTGCGCGCAGCTCTTGCAGGTGCCGCCGTTGCCCGCCGTGGGCGCTTCGATGAAGGTCTTGCCGGGGTTCAGCGTGCGCAGCTTGTGCAGCATGCCGGTGTCGGTGGCGACGATGAACTCGGTCGCGTCGAAGCGCTGCGCCGCGTTCAGGATGGCCGAGGTGGAGCCCACCGCATGCGCCAGCGCGATCACGTCCGAGGGCGACTCGGGGTGCACCAGCACCTTGGCCTTCGGGTGTTCCTTCATGAGCAGCTCGAGTTCGAGCGCCTTGAATTCGTCGTGCACGATGCAGGCGCCGTTCCAGCTGACCATGTCGGCGCCGGTCTGGCGGCGGATGTAGTCGCCCAGGTGGCGGTCGGGGCCCCAGAGGATCTTCTGGCCGGCCGCATGCAGCGCATTCACCACGTCGAGCGCGCAGCTGGAAGTGACGAGCCAGTCGGCGCGCGCCTTCACGGCCGCGCTGGTGTTGGCGTAGACCACCACGGTGCGGTCGGGATGCTGGTCGCAGAAGGCGCTGAATTCGTCGACCGGGCAGCCCAGGTCGAGCGAGCAGTTGGCGTCCAGGTCGGGCATCAGCACGCGCTTTTCGGGCGAGAGGATCTTCGAGGTCTCGCCCATGAAGCGCACGCCCGACACCACCAGCGTGGTGGCGGCGTGGTCACGGCCGAAGCGCGCCATCTCGAGCGAATCGCTCACGATGCCGCCGGTTTCCTCGGCCAGGTCCTGCAGATCGGGGTGCACGTAGAAGTGCGACACCATCACCGCGTTGCGCTCGCGCAGCAGGCGGCGGATGCGCTCCTTCAGCGCGACGCGCTCGTCGGGCGAAGGCTCGGGGGGCACGCGGGCCCAGGCGTGGCGCGTGTCGCAGACCGCGCCTTGCGCGGGCTGTTCGTAGTCGACATCGATGACGGAAGCGGTCGTCATGGCGGTTCAGTGGGTCAGGAAGCGCATCGAGTAGTCGATGGCCTTCACGTCCTTGGTCAACGCGCCGATCGAGATCCGGTCGACACCGGTCTCGGCCAGGGCGCGCAGGCCGTCGAGCGTGACGCCGCCGGAGATCTCGAGCACGGCCTTGCGGCCCTCGCCCACGGCGTCGTTCAGGCGCACGGCCTCGCGCAGCGTGGGCAGGTCCATGTTGTCGAGCAGCACCATGCGGGCGCCGGCGTCCAGCGCTTCCTGCAGCTGGGCCAGGGTCTCGACCTCGACCTCGACAAAGGCGGCCTGCGCGGCCACGGGCGCCACCGCGCGCAGGGCGGCGGCCACGCCACCGGCCGCGGCGATGTGGTTTTCCTTGATGAGCACCGCGTCGTACAGGCCGATGCGGTGGTTCAGCCCGCCGCCGGTGCGCACCGCGTACTTCTGCGCCAGGCGCAGGCCCGGCAGGGTCTTGCGGGTGTCGACGATGCGGGCACGGGTGCCCTTTACAGCGTCGGCGTACAGCGCGGTCTTGGTGGCGACCGCACTCAGCAACTGCAGGAAGTTGAGCGCGGTGCGCTCGGCCGTCAGCAGCGCGCGGGCGCCACCTTCGATTTCGAGCACGGGCTGGTCGGCGGCGCAGCGCTGGCCTTCGCCGCACAGCCAGGTGATGCGCGCCTGCGGATCGAGCCGCCGCACGGTGGCCTCGACCCAGGGCGCGCCGCACACCACGGCGGTTTCGCGCGCGAGCACGCGGGCATGGGCGGTGCGGGAGGCGTCGACCAGCGAGGCGGTCAGGTCGCCGTCGGCGACGTCTTCCTGCAGGGCGCGGGCGACGTCGGACTCGGCCAGCGCGGCGACGGCCGACGCCGAGAAATCAAAGCGAGGGCTCATGTCTCTGGAATCTCTAATCTTCTTCAGGAGGAATGGCGCGAGGCCGGACCGGCCGGCGGCTGCACCGACTCGGGCACCGGGTCGCGCCCGGTCAGCGCCGCGACGGCGTCGCGCGGGCTCACCTGGCCGTCGAGCAGCGCGACCACGCCTTCAGCGATGGGCATCTCGATGCCCAGGCCGCGCGCGCGCTGCACCACGGTGCGGGCGCAGTACACGCCCTCGGCCACGTGGCCCAGCGAATCGACGGCCTGCGCGAGCGTGCGGCCCTGGGCCAGCAGCAGCCCGACCTTGCGGTTGCGCGACAGGTCGCCGGTGGCGGTCAGCACGAGGTCGCCCAGGCCCGACAGGCCCATGAAGGTGTCGGCGCGGGCGCCGAGCGCCAGGCCGAAACGGGTCATTTCGGCCAGGCCGCGGGTGATCAGCGCCGCGCGGGCGTTGAGCCCGAGCGCGAGGCCGTCGCACAGCCCGGTGGCGATGGCGAGCACGTTCTTCACGGCGCCGCCGACTTCGACACCGACGATGTCGTCGTTGGCGTACACGCGCAGGGCCGGGCCGTGGAAGGCGTCGACCAGCGCATCGCGCACGCCGGCGTGCGGGCTGGCGGCCACCAGCGCGGTCGGACGCCCTTCGGCGACCTCCTGCGCAAAGCTGGGGCCGCTGAGCACGCCTGCCTTCAATTCAGGGGCGACCTGGGCCCAGATCTCGTGGGCGAGCAGGCCGTAGGCGGTGGGAGAGGCATCGAGCGCGGGCTCGACGCCCTTGCACAGCCACGCCACCTGGGCGCTGGTGCCGCGCAAGGCGATCAGCTGTTCGCGCAGGGCGGCCATGGGCGTGGCCACGATGACGAGGTCGGCCCCGGCCTGCGCCTGGGCGATGTCGCCCGCGCGCACGGCCAGCGAGGCCGGCAGGGCCAGCCCGGGAAGGTAGCGGGTGTTTTCACGCGCGGCCGACATGGCGTCGGCCTGGGCGGCGTCGCGCGCCCAGAGGGTGACCTCGTGGCGGGCCGCCGCGTTGACTGCGACGGCCGTGCCCCAGGCACCGGCGCCATGAACGCAGATCTTCATCGTGCGCTGGCGGCGTCGTGCGGCCGGTTTACTGGGCCAGGGTGGGGGCAGCCTGGCCGGCGGCCTGGGCTTGCTGCTGCTCGTACATGGCCTGGAAGTTGATTTCGGCCAGGTGCACGGGCGGGAAGCCGCCGCGCTGGATCACGTCGGCCACGTTGCCGCGCAGGTACGGGTAGACGATCTGCGGGCAGGCGATGCCCAGGATCGGGCCCATCTGGTCTTCCGGCAGGTTGCGGATCTCGAAGATACCGGCTTGCTTGGCTTCGACCAGGAACACGGTGCGGTCTTCGATCTTGGTCTGCACGGTGGCCGACACGGTGATCTCGAAGATGCCGTCGGCCACGGGCTGGGCGTCCACGCCGAGCTGGATGTCGACGGTGGGCTGCGTCTGCTCCAGCAGGATAGCGGGCGAGTTGGGTTGTTCGAGCGACAGGTCCTTGAGGTAGACGCGCTGGATCTGGAACACGGGATCTTGGGCTTGCTGGTCGGCCATGGCTGAACTTTCGAGGATCAAAACAATGCCCGCCGGGGAGAGGGTCCCGCAGCGGGCTGCAGATGAGGGAACAAACGATTATCGCCCGACGGCCCGCGCACTTTCGTGACGCCCGGCCGCGCGGGGCTTCAGGCGCCTTGCAGCAGCGGAACGAGTCCGCCGCGGCTGTCCAGAGCCATGAGGTCGTCGCAACCGCCCACGTGGGTGTCGCCGATGAAGATCTGCGGCACCGTGCGGCGCTGGGTGATCTCCATCATGGTGGTGCGGGCTTGCGGGTCGGTGTCGATGCGGATCTCTTCGATCTGCTCGACGCCCTTGGCCTTGAGGATCTGCTTTGCACGCGTGCAGTACGGGCAGACGGCGGTGGTGTACATCTTGACGGCTTGCATGCGCTCTACCTTGGGGGAAATCAGGCTTTTTCAACCGGCAGGTTAGCCTCTTTCCAAGCCTTGAGCCCGCCGGCCACCGCTTGGGCCTGCTCGTAGCCGAGCTTCTTGGCCGTGGCCACGGCGCGCTGGGCGCGGGCGCCGGTGGCGCACACCAGCAGCAGCGGCACGTTCTTGTTCTTGACCGTGCTGGCCAGCTTCTCGTCCAGCAGGTTCAGGGGCACGTTCTTGGCGCCGATCATGTGGCCGGTCGCGAATTCTTCGGGTTCGCGCACGTCGACCAGCACCGCGCGTTCGCGGTTGATGAGCTGCACGGCGCCCTGGGCCGTGAGCGTGCCGCCGCCCGCCCCCCGGAGCATCGGCCAGGCCAGCATGCCGCCCGAAGTGAGCGCCATCAGGATCAGCATCCAGTTCGCGGTGACGAATTCGATCAATTTCACGGGGGTTCCTTGGATGGCAAACCCGGGATTTTAGAATGCTGGTTTTCCCACGCGCTGCCAAAGGCCTCCGACATGCACAAACTGGTACTGATCCGCCACGGCGAATCGACCTGGAACCTCGAAAACCGCTTCACCGGCTGGACCGACGTCGACCTGACCAAAACCGGCGTCGAGCAGGCCAAGCAGGCCGGCCGGCTGCTCAAGGCCGAGGGCTACGACTTCGACGTGGCCTACACCAGCGTGCTCAAGCGCGCCACCCGCACCCTCTGGCACACGCTCGACGAACTCGACCGCACCTGGCTGCCCGTGGTGCACTCGTGGCGCCTGAACGAGCGCCACTACGGCGGCCTGCAGGGCCTGAACAAGGCCGAAACCGCCAAGAAGTACGGCGACGAGCAGGTGCTGGTCTGGCGCCGCAGCTACAGCACCCCGCCGCCGCCGCTGGAAGCCGACGACCCGCGCAGCGAGCGTTCCGACGTGCGCTACGCCAAGCTGTCGCCCGAGCAGATCCCTCTGACCGAATGCCTGAAGGACACGGTGGCGCGCGTGCTGCCGTTCTGGAACGAATCGATGGCCCCGGCCATCCGCACCGGCCGCCGCCTGGTCGTGGCCGCGCACGGCAACTCGATCCGCGCACTGGTGAAGTACCTGGACGGCATCTCGGACGACGCCATCGTCGGCCTGAACATCCCGAACGGCATCCCGCTCGTGTACGAGCTGGACGACGACCTCAAGCCCCTGCGCCACTACTACCTGGGCGATGCCGCGGCCGCCGAAAAGGCCGCCGCCGCGGTGGCTTCGCAGGGCAAGGGCTGAAGACGTAAGCAAAAGAAGAAAACCCCGCCTGCCGGTTCCTCCGTGGAACCCCGGCAGGCAATTTGCTTCCAAGCTGTGTATATTGGTTCGACAGCCGTCGACATACAGGACATTTCACTCATGATGGGCCAGAAACTGAAGATCACCGGCTGGGTCGCCGCCGGCGCCGTTGCTGGCGTCCTGACCACCGTCTCGCTGCAGACGGTCGCGCGGGGTTCGCTCGCGCCGCTCCCGCTCGAGGAGTTGCAGCAGCTCGCGGCCGTCTTCGGGATGGTCAAGAGCGACTATGTCGAGGCGGTCGACGAGAAGAAACTCATCTCGGACGCCATCTCGGGCATGGTCGCCGGGCTCGATCCGCACTCGCAGTACTTCGACAAGAAGTCGTTCAAGGAATTCCGCGAGGGCACCACGGGCCGCTTCGTCGGCGTGGGCATCGAAATCTCGCAGGAAGACGGCCTCATCAAGGTCGTCTCGCCCATCGAGGGCTCGCCGGCCTTCCGCGCCGGCTTGAAGCCGAATGACCTGATCACCAAGATCGACGACACCGCCGTGCGCGGCCTGTCGCTGAACGAAGCCGTCAAGCGCATGCGCGGCGAGGCCAACACCAAGGTGCTGCTGACCATCTTCCGCAAGGACGAGAGCCGCACCTTCCCGGTCACGATCACGCGCGAGGAAATCCGTACCCAGTCGGTGCGCGGCAAGATGATCGAGCCGGGCTACGGCTGGATCCGCCTGTCGCAGTTCCAGGAGCGCACGGTCGACGACTTCGTCAAGAAGATCGAGGAGCTCTACAAGGAAGACCCGAACCTCAAGGGCCTGGTGCTCGACCTGCGCAACGACCCGGGCGGCCTGCTCGACGCGGCGGTGGCGGTGTCGGCGGCCTTCCTGCCCGAGAACGTCACGGTGGTCACCACCGACGGCCAGCTGGCCGAAAGCAAGTCAATCTACAAGGCGGCGCCGGAGTACTACCAGCGCCGTTCGGGCAGCGACCCGCTGCGCAACCTGCCGGCCGCGCTCAAGAACGTGCCGCTGGTGGTGCTGGTGAACGAAGGCTCGGCCTCGGCCAGCGAGATCGTGGCCGGCGCACTGCAGGATCACAAGCGCGCCACCATCATGGGCAGCCAGACCTTCGGCAAGGGCTCGGTGCAGACCGTGCGCCCGCTCGGCCCGGACACCGGCCTGAAGATCACCACCGCGCGCTACTACACGCCCAGCGGCACCTCGATCCAGGCCAAGGGCATCGTGCCCAACGTGCTGGTCGACGAAAGCGCCGAGGGCAGCCCCTTCGCCGCCCTGCGCATGCGCGAGGCCGACCTCGAGAAGCACCTGGCCAGCGGCCAGGGCCCCGAGGTGAAGGACCCCGAGCGTGAAAAGGCCCGCGACGAAGCCCGCAAGCGCCTCGAGGAAGAAGCCAAGAAGCCGCCGCAGGACCGCAAGGTGCCCGAGTTCGGCACCGACAAGGACTTCCCGCTGGTGCAGGCGCTCAACCGCCTGAAGGGCCAGCCGGTGCTCGTGAGCAAGACGCAGGTCATCGTCGACAACAAGGACGAGAAGAAGGAAAACTGATCCCGGCGAGCGGGCCGCACGCACCGTGCGGTTCGCGCCACCGGCGTTTTCCCCTCCCCCGCACAGGCCCAGGCAGGCGCGCATGGACGATCACGACCTGCTGCGCTATTCGCGGCACATCCTCCTCGAAGAATTCGGCATCGACGGCCAGGCGCGCGTCAGTGCCGGGCGGGTGCTCGTCATCGGTGCCGGCGGGCTGGGCTCACCGGTGGCCCTGTACCTCGCGGCAGCGGGGGTCGGCCACATCGTGCTGGTCGACGACGACGAGGTCGATCTCACCAATCTCCAGCGGCAGGTCGCTCACACGCATGCGCGGGTGGGCCAGTCCAAGGTCGCATCCGCCGCGCAGGCCATGCGCGACATCAACCCCGGCATCGCCATCGAGACCCACGCCGTGCGCGCCGACGAGGCGCTGCTGTCGCGGCTCGTGGCTGAGGCCGACGTGGTGGTCGATTGCTGCGACAACTTCGCCACCCGGCAGGCCGTGAACCGCGCCTGCGTGGCGCACGCCAAGCCGCTGGTGGCGGGCGCGGCGATCCGTTTCGACGGCCAGCTGAGCGTGTACGACACGCGCGACGCCGCCTGCCCCTGCTACGCCTGCCTGTTCCCGCCCGAGGCCAGCTTCGAGGAAACGCGCTGCGCGGTGCTCGGCGTGTTCGGCCCGGTGGTCGGAACCATCGGCACGCTGCAGGCCAGCGAGGCGCTCAAGCTGCTGGCCGGCATCGGCCCGTCGCTGGCGGGCAAGCTGCTGATGTTCGACGGGCGCAGCACCGGCTTCGACACCCTGCGCGTCTCGCGCGACCCGCACTGCAGCGTCTGCGCGCAGCGGCCCCAGGCCAGCGCCTGAGCGCCCGCCTGCCCTCTTCTTTCCCCTCGTTAAGGCTGGCGAGCCCCCTTGGCCCGCGCGGCACCGCGCGCGGCGGCCCCGGCCGTGGGCCGGTTCGCCAGCGCCAGCACGCCCGTGCAGTCGGCGTTCTCGCCGGGGCCGGTCTCGATGGTCGCGGCCAGCGCCAGCAGCGGGTTGATGGCGCCCAGCGCCAGCGCCGCCAGACCGCGGCCGGCCAGCGGCCCGATCTCGACGCCGCCCTTGGGCGCGCCGAAGGTGCCGCTCACGACCAGCGGCGTGCGCAGCGACAGGAAGCTCGCGCTCTTGGGCTCCGGCCGGATCACGAAGTCCAGCGTCTCGGTCGCGAGGTTGGCCTGGCCGGTGGCGGTGAAGACGGCGTTGGTGGTGTCCAGCACCAGCGTGCGCCCGTTCATCACGCCCTTGTTCACGTCGAAGGCCAGCGCAGCGCAGCGCAGCTCGACGTCGCGGTCGCCGCGCAGCAGGAACTTGAGGATGTCGCCGCCCACCAGCGTCGCGAACACGGGCATCAGGTTGCCGAACTGGCCGCGGCCCGACAGCACCGCCATGTCGCCCGACGCGCCGCCGAGCCAGCTGGCCACCGAATTGCCGGCGCCCGACAGGTTGATGCGCCCGTCGAGCCGGCCGACACTGTTGCCCGAGTTCTCCAGCTTGGGAATCAGCCGCGCCAGCCGCAGGCCGCGCACGTCGAGCGAGGCGCGGATGTCGGCCGGCGTCTTCGTGGCGTCGATGCGGATCGCGCCCACGAGCTTGCCGTTGGCCACGCCCAGGTCCAGCGGGTCGAGCGACAGCACGCCGTCGGTCAGCCGGATCTTGACGCTGCCGCGGTCCAGCGGCACCTCGCGCACGTTGCGGATGCGCTCGGCCGTGTAGGCCACGTCGGCGTTCATGGCGTGCAGCCGCCCGAAGTCGAACGGCGTGGTCGGCAGCACCTTGCCGCCGGGCGGGCGCTTGGGCTGGGCCGAGGCGACCGGCGCCACGCCCTCCACCGCGTTGGCGGAGCGCGCCGTGGGCGGCAGGCCGATCAGCGGGCCGAGGTCGTCCATGTCCATCACGCGCGAGCGCAGCGTGCCCGACAGGCGCGGCACCTTGCCGGCCTGGTCGAAGGCCATGTCGCCGCCGATGTCCGACAGGCCCAGCCGGCCGTTGAGCCCCGCCGCCTCCCAGAGCTTGCCGCGCTTGCGCAGGCCGCCGCTCAGCGCATAGGGCGGGGTCTGCGGCAGCACGATGCCCAGCAGCGGGTACAGCGCACTCAGCGTCTGGCCCTTGATCTGGAACGTGGCGTCGATGCCGTCGAAGCCCGCGAGCTGGGCCACCGTGCCATTGGCCTTGAGCCGGGTCTGGCCGGCGGCGGCGTTGATCTCCAGCGGGAACGGCGGCGCGCCCGCGGCGTTGATCTGCAGCACGTTGCCGGTGCGCCCGTCGGCCGTGAGCGGCTGGCCCTTGTAGCGGCCCTTGATGCGGTAGTGCAGCGGCAGCTCGCCGCGGTTGCTGTCGTAGTCCAGGTCGGCGTGCACGTCGACGCCCAGGTGCTGGGCCAGGAAGTCGACGGCGCCCTTGTCGACCTGGATCAGGCCGATGGTGGGCACGGTGCCGGTGTCGGAGGTGTCCTTGCCGAAGGCCCAGGTGCGGCGCCCGTCGGGTTCCATCTGCAGGCCGACGGTGGGCGCGGTCAGCGCCAGGCTCGGAATGACCACCCGCTTGTCGATCAGCGGCCAAAGGCGGATCTCGAAGCTCGCGCGCTCGGCCTTCACCAGGTAAGGGTCGCGCGCCCAGTCGGGGTTGGCGAATTCGATGCCGTCGAAGTGGATGGTGGCGGCCTTCCAGCCCAGATCCACGTCGAGCCGGCGGGTGATCTCGAACTTGCGCCCGGTCTTCTCGCTCACGAAACGGTTGAGCGGCTCGCGCAGCGTGTCCCACGGAAAGAAGGCCACGAGGAGCGCGAACGCGGTCAGCAGGACGGCGACCAGCAGCACGAAGACCGCCAGCAGCTTCTGCCAGCGCGGCCGGGTGCGAAGGGATTGGGTTGCCATGGTCGATTCTTACCCGGATGCGCGCCCGAACCGGGTCGGCGGCGGGCCGCAGACCCCGTGCGGCTTGGCCTACGGGCGGGCGCGAGGCGGCGTGGAGACAGCCGCCTGCACATGCGTCAGAACCCGCCTACAACGCGCGGCCCTTGAACCCTGCATGATCCGCTGCGGGAAAGCCTCAATGTCCATGGGCAGGCTCTCTCCTCCGCAGGGCGCTTGGACACGAGCACCTGCCCACCTCAGAGGAAGCGCGGTTCGGCATGGATTCCAGATTGCAGACCTACGTTGTCGAAGACAACCCCACGATCCGTGAAAACCTCATCGGCACTCTGGAAGAGCTCACCTGCACCACGGTCGTGGGCTTTGCGGAAACCGAGCAGCACGCGCGCGACTGGCTGCACGACCATGCCGACGAGTGGCACCTGGCCATCGTCGATCTCTTTCTCAAGCAGGGAAGCGGCCTGGGCATCCTGCAGGCCTGCCAGTCGCGCAAGCCCGGCCAGAAGGTGGTGGTGCTCAGCAACTATGCGACGCCCGACATCCGGCGCCGCTGCGCCGAGTTCGGGGTCGACGCGGTGTTCGACAAGTCGAACGAGATCGACGCACTGGTCGATTTCTGCATCCGCCAGGCCGCCGCGCTGCGGTCCGCGCCCGGCGATGCCTAGGCGCAGCTCAATCGATGAGTTTGTTCTTCAGCGCGTAGTAGGTCAGGTCGCTGTTGGAGGACAGGTTCATCTTCTCCATCAGCCGCGTGCGGTAGGTGCTCACGGTCTTCACCGACAGCGACAGCGTCTTGGCGATGTCGCCGGCGGTCTCGCCCTTGGCCAGCTTCAGGAACACCTGGAACTCGCGCTCCGAGAGCTGCTCGTGCGGCGCGGCGTCGTCCTTGCGGTCGAGCTGGCGGGCCAGCAGTTCGGCCACAGCGGGCGTGATGTAGCGCCGGCCCAGCGAGATGGTGCGAATGGCGTTCACGATCTCGATGGGATCGCATTCCTTGTTGAGGTAGCCACTGGCGCCCTGACGGATCAGGTTCATCGCGTAGTGCTCCTCGGGGTAGCCGCTGAGGATCAGGATGCCCACGTCCGGCGCCTTGGCGCGGATCATGGCGAGTGCATCGATACCGCTTTGTCCCGGCATGGAGAGATCCATCACCAGCACGTCCAGTTCGGTGGTGCGTACCAGCTCGATGGCTTCACGGCCGCTCGCTGCCTCGCCCGCCACGCGCAGGTCCACGTGCTCGGAGAAGAACTGCCGGAGGCCCGATCGCACGATGGCGTGGTCGTCCACAATTCCAATTTTGATCATCTGTTACTTTCGTCGTTGTGCCGCAGCTTTGGAAGCCGCAGCATGCCGGTCCCTGATTGTTATCAATTATTCACGAAGTTGCATTGAATGCGACCCTAAGGGTGTCATGCACTGGTTAGCCCCCCAAAAAATGGCCGTGAGCCTGTTGCTCGCGGCGCTGGCCGCACTGGCCCTCGTGGGCATCAACGAGGCAGGATACCGGCAATCGAGCCGCGCCCTGGCGGACATCGACGAGGCGCAGCAGATCCGCGGCACGCTCAACCAGATCCTGCAGAACATGCTGGACGCCGAAACCGGCCAGCGCGGCTTCCTGCTCACGGGCGAAGCCGCCTACCGCCAGCCCTACGACATCGCGGTCAAGCAGGTGGACGGCAACCTGGCCACGCTGCGCCAGCTGTACGCCGAACGCCCGGCCGAGCGCACCCAGCTGTCCGAGCTGTCCAAGCACGTGCTGCGCAAGATCGCCGAGATGGACATGAGCGTGCGGCTGCGCCACGAGGGCAACGAGGACGCCTGGAAGTTCGTCATGACCACCGACGTCGGCCGCGAGGAGATGGAAGCCATCCGCGCCACGGCCAACGAGCTGGTGAAGACCAGCAACGCGACGCTGCAGGCCGGTCAGTTGCAGGTGATGAAGTCGCTGCAGCTGGCGCGCGTCGGCACCGGCATCGTGGCGCTCGCGGCGCTGATCGCCTTCTTCCTGTACCTGCGCCAGACGCACGCGCTGCGCTCCGTGGGCGAGCGCCAGCAGGAAGCGCTGCAACGCGAACGCAACGCGCTCGAAGACGAGGTGCGCGAGCGCACCGCCTCGCTGGCCGAGCTCGCCACCCACCTGCAGGACGTGCGCGAGACCGAGCGCGGCTACCTGGCGCGCGAGCTGCACGACGAGCTGGGCTCGCTGCTCACGGCCGCCAAGCTCGACGTGGCGCGGCTGAAGTCGCGCCTGGCCGACTCGCCCGACGCGATCCAGCGGCTGCAGCATCTGACCGAGCTGCTCAATAGCGGCATCGCGCTGAAGCGCCGCATCATCGAGGACCTGCGGCCTTCGTCGCTCTCCAACCTCGGGCTGGTCGCCTCGCTGGAAATCCTGGGGCGCGAGTTCGGAGAGCGCTCGGGCCTGGAGATCGAGATGGCGCTGGAGCCCGTGACCATGGACGAATCGCGCCAGCTCACGATCTACCGCATGGTGCAGGAGAGCCTGACCAACATCGGCAAGTACGCCGAGGCGAGCGAAGCCACCATCGTGCTGAAGAACTACGCCAACCACGTGATCGTGGAAGTCGCCGACAACGGCAAGGGCTTCGACGCGCAGCGCATGCGCCCGTCGACGCACGGCCTGGCGGGCATGCGCCACCGGGTCGAGGCGGCGCGCGGCAAGCTCACCATCACCTCGGCGCCCGGCCAGGGCACGCGGCTCACCGCGATGCTGCCGGTGGTGAAGCCGGCACCGCAGGCCGGCACGACGGCGAGCCCCGACACGCCGGCGCCGCGCAGCGCCTGACGCAGGCGCTGGCATTTCTTCACGCCCCGGGCCTGCGGCGACTCGGTCGCCTCCTACGCACCCCCGCCCCGGTCGCTGACAGGGCCGATGCGGCCCTGCCCTTAAGGTGGGTCCTGTGTCATCCGGCACCGGGCCGCGTCTTCAGCGATGCGCCCGGATGCATGGTTTCAAACCACAAAGAGGGAAGCCTCGAAGGAGTTCCGCATGCTGCACTACGCCGTGGTATTTCTGGTCATCGCACTCATCGCTGCCGTGTTCGGCTTCGGTGGCATTGCCGCCAGCGCGGTGGGGATCGCCAAGGTCCTTTTCATCATCTTTGCCGTGCTCGCCATCGCCAGCTTCCTGGCCGGCTTGCTACGACGCAAGTAGCGTAGTTACGATCCACAGGCTCCCGCATTTCATCTTCCCGGAAAGGACTCTCCCATGAACACGACCAAGACCCCTTCGCAACTCGCCGACGACGTGCGCCAGACCGCCCAGGAAGCGGCCGAAACCACCCGCGCCTACGCTCAGAACGCGGTGAATGCGGCGGGCGAAAAGGTCCGCGAACTGCGCCGCGACGCCGAGCCGGGTGTCGAGCAGTTGGCCGCACGCGTGCAGCAAGCCGTGCAGCGCGGTCTCGACGCCGCCTCGACCACCAGCGCCCGCGCGCACCGCCGCATCGAACAGGCCGCCGACGTGACCGGCCGCTACATCTCCGACCAGCCCGTGCGCTCGGTGCTGCTGGCCGCCGCTGCCGGCGCCGCCATCACGGCACTGATCGTGCTGGCCAGCCGCCGCAACCGCGACGACTACTGATCCGCTGTTGCATCGCCACTGACCGACCGACCCCGCCCGACCACCCTCGCACATGCTTCATCCGATCTTCTCGACGGTGCTCGGGCACCCGGAGCTCATTGCCGATCACATCGCCAACTACGCCGCCCTTGTCCGGCAGGAGAGTGCCGTGGCGGGACGCGGCCTGGTTGCCCGACTGGTCGCGGGCGTCCTGGCCGTGGCCACCGCCGTATTAGCACTCGGGCTGATCGGCGTGGCCGTGCTGCTCGGCGTGCTGCACGGGAGCTTCCACTGGGTGCTGGTGGCCGTGCCTGCCGTGGCAGTGGCGATCGCGGCGATCTGCATCTGGATCGCCACCCGCCCGAGTCCGAACTACGGCTTCGACGATCTGCGCGCCCAACTGGCCGCGGACCTCGACGCGCTGCATGCCGCCGGAGCCCGCCATGAGCAGCCCTGATCCCCGCCGCCCTGGCGCACCGCAGCTGACGCCGCAACAGCGGCTGGCCCTTTCTCGCCGCGCGCTCGTGCGGCAACTGAACGGCGAGCCCGACGCCCCGGCGCCCCATCGCGCCCTGGCTGCCGGCAACGCCGACGACGATCTCGAATACGCACACACCGACGCGGGTGATGCGCCGCCCGCCTCGCCGGGGCGCCGCCACAACGTCTGGAGCGCGATGGCGCGCGGCGTGGTGCAGCGCTGGTGGCGCCGCCATCCCGCGCACGCGGCCGGCCAGCTGGCCCGCCCCCTGCTCGAACACTACGCCCGCACCGAGCCCGTCAAGCTCATGGCCGCCGCGGCCGCCACGGGCTCGCTGCTGGTGCTCGTGCGGCCCTGGCGGCTGCTCTCGGCCACGGCCGTGATCGCGGCGGTGCTCAAGACCTCCGACGTGGCCGACCTGGTCAACACGCTGCTGCAGAAGCCTGGGCGGCCGCCTCGGCAAGACCCGCCCTGACCTGCACGCCTGCTGCACGCACCCAAGAAAAAGCCCGGCCGAGCCGGGCTTTTTGCTGCTTGACGCAGAAGGACCGATCAGCCCTTCACTTCGAGCTGGTTGTTCACCGACTTCACGCCTTGCACGGCCTTGGCGATCTCCTCGGCGCGCGACTTGGCGGCGGCCGTCGGTGCCGGGCCCTTGAGGCTCACGGCGCCGCCCTTGGTGTCGACATCGATCTTGATCGCGCTCAGGTCCGGGTCCTTGGCCAGGCCGGCCGAGACCGAGGCGGTGATCGCGGCATCGTCGACCGTGGCGGTGACGGCGGCAGTGGCGTCCTTGGCGGCTTCCTTCACATCGGCCGTGGCGCCGGCCATGCCGGTCTTGGCGTCGGCCGCGGCCTGTTCGGTCTTGGCCTTGGCATCGGAGGCCGCCTGCTCGGTCTTGGCGACGGCGCTGTCGAGCTTCTCACCGGCGGTCTGGTTGCCCGGCTTGTCGCAGGCGGCCAGGGTCAGCGCGGCGCCGGCGGCGAGCACGGCGAGCCAGGTGCGCGAGGTGGCAAAGGGAGCGAGGGAACGGTTCGACGTTGTCATGGGAAATCCTCCTGCGGTCGGAAATGGGTGCATGGACCGGCTTGGTCCACGCCAGTCAATCTAGTCCCCACCGCCCGCGCCCGGGTGTCGCCGCAGGCCCGAAGCGCTGTAGGACAAGCAAGCGACGGCAGGCGGCTCAGGCGCTGACGATCCAGCCTTCGAGCGGGTCCATGGACCCCGGCAATCCATAGCCCGGCCCGGGGCTGCCGGCGCGCTGGCGGGCCCAGGCGGCCTGCAGCAGGCACAGCACCGCATCGAGCTCGTCGCCCTTGGCGTCGGCGCGCAGCCCGTTGCGCTGCGCGGCCGTGAGTTGGAGGCGCAGGCCGAGCCGCGAGCGTCCGGCCTCGAGCGCGGCCAGCAGGTCGGCGCGCGCGGCCTCGCGTTCGGGCGACTGGCGCGCGAGGTCGTCGCTCTTGTAGCTGCGCCGGCCGATCAGCTCGCGGGCCAGCAGGCCGGGATAGGCCTCCAGCGCGATGCGCTCCTTGTGCGTGCCCGCGTGCAGGCCCGGCAAGGTGGCGCCGGCCGCGAGCAGGCGCGGCACGCCGGCGTGCAGCATGTAGGCGACGGGCGGGTTCACCCATTTCATCGACGGGCTCGATCCGGCCGGCGCATCGGTCGCACGGTGCGCGAACTTGCCGCCGACCGGACGCGCCGCGCAGAAGGCGGCGAAGGTGTCGCGGATCTCGGCGCGGCTCAGGCCGGCGTAGTGGGCGATCAGCGCGTCCCACGCGGCCGGCCACTGCAGGTGCTCGACCAGTTCGCGCGGCAGGCCGAAGGGAAAGTCGAATCCGCCGACCCAGGCGGGCGTGCTGCTGTCGAGCCATTGGCCCCAGGCGTCGAGCGTGGCGAAGCGGTGCAGGCCGGTCAGCGTGACGGCGTCCGAGCCGGCCATCTCACCGACGGCCACGACGATGGGCTTGCGGGCGGTCGGTGCGCTCGAGAAATCGCAGCCGAAGAGCATCGCCCGCCCTCGGTCAACCCAGTGCGAGCGCGATCACGCCGGCCGCGATGAACAGCGCGCCCAGCAGCCGCAGCATGCGGTCGCCTTCGCGCAGCAGGTGCCCGCCGATCAGCGCGGCGAACAGCATCGACACCTCGCGCGCCGGCGCGACGTGCGAGATGGGCGCCTGCTGCACCGCGTACAGCACCAGCACGTACGAGACGGGGCTGATCGCCGCCACCAGCAGCGCGTACTTCCACTGGTCGCGCCACATGCGCGCGGTGGTCGCGCGGTCCTGCAGCGCGGCGGGCAGCAGCAGCACGAGGCGCACGAAGTTGCTCATGTAGTCGAGCAGGATCGGCGACATGGCGAGGAACTTGACGGCGTAGCTGTCGGTGACCGTGTAGGCCGCGATGAAGGCGCCGGTCAGCACGCCGTAGCGCATGCCCTTGTGCACGCGCTCGCGCTGCACCGGGTCGTGCTTCTTGTGAAAGAGGCGCGGGCCGCCGGCCACCAGGAACACGCCGAGCACCACGCCGAAGATGCCGGCCACGCCGACGAGGCTGATCTTCTCGCCGAGAAACAGGATCGCCACCAGCGACGACAGCAGCGGCCCCGAGCCGCGCGCCAGCGGATAGACCACCGTGAGATCGGACTTGCGGTAGCCGCGCAGCAGCACGACGTAATAGAAGACGTGCAGCACGCCGCTCAGCACGATGAAGGCCCACTCCTTCGTGCCCCAGGTCGGCACGACGCTCCAGCCGAGCGTGATGCCCACGGGCGCCCACACCACGGCCATGAACACGCCGCTCTGGAACGCGAAGCGCGAATCGCCGTTCGCCTTCTTGGCGGCGATGTTCCAGCTGGCGTGGATGACCCCGGCCAGCAGGATCAGTGCGAAAGCGGAAAGGGGCACCCCGGTCGAACCGGGATCAGTGGCGGCCGACGATGGCCGCGGTGGCCATCAGTTCTTCGAGCAGCGCGAGCGAGACCTTGCCCGAGACCTTGTAGGGGTCGAGTTCGGGCTTCTCGGAGTACTTCAGCAGCGTCGAGGCGTTGAGCTTGGAGAGGTTGACCTGCCCCATCGTCCAGCCGCCGAAGCGGCGCTCGGAGATTTCCTCGTAGTGCAGCAACACCACGTCCTTGTGGCGCGGATCGCGCTGGATGTGGCCGTAGAGATCGCTGATGGCGTCGCGCCCGCCCTCGATGGCCTGCAAGAAGGTGCCGGCGCCGTAGCAGAGGATGCCGGTGATGCCGCAGGCCGGGTTGTGCGTGCGCGATTTCGCGAGGATCGCCTCGATGGCCTCGGGGCTGGTATCGACGGCGCGACTGGCATAGAGAAGTCGGACCAGCATGGCTCAGCTCTTTCGTGGCAGGAGGGAGAGGAATTCGCGACGCAGGCTCGGGTCTTTCAGGAACACGCCGCGCATGACGGAGTTGATCATCTTGCTGTCCATTTCCTTCACGCCGCGCCAGGCCATGCAGAAGTGCTCGGCCTCCATGACCAGCGCCAGGCCGTCGGGCTGGGTCTTTTCCTGGATCAGGTCGGCCAGCTGCACCACGGCTTCTTCCTGGATCTGCGGACGGCCCATGACCCATTCGGCCAGGCGCGCGTACTTGGACAGGCCGATCACGTTGGTGTGCTCATTGGGCATCACGCCGATCCACAGCTTGCCGATGATCGGGCAGAAGTGGTGCGAGCAGGCGCTGCGCACGGTGATCGGGCCGACGATCATCAGCTCGTTCAGGTGCTCGGCGTTGGGAAACTCGGTGAGCGGAGGCGCCGGCACATAGCGGCCGCGGAACACCTCGTTGAGGTACATCTTGGCCACGCGGCGCGCGGTGTTGTCGGTGTTGTGATCGTTCTCGACGTCGATGACCAGGCTCTCGAGCACGCCCTTCATCTTGACCTCGACCTCGTCGAGCAGCGACTCCAGCTCGCCCGGCTGGATGAACTCGGCGATGTTGTCGTTGGCGTTGAAACGCTTGCGCGCTGCATTCAGTCGCTCGCGGATCTTGACGGAGACGGGGGTGCCCTCGTCATCGTCTTTTCGATCGGGAAGCGGTTCGACGTCGGTTTTCCTCAGCATGGCGGGGATCGTACCAGTGAATGGCCCCAGGGGATTCGGGCTACAACGCCCGCCCCTTCTCGGAGCAATGCTATCAATTAGGTAGCGCGAAGTCGGCTACCAGCGGAAGGTGGTCGGACATGCGGGCCCAGATCGGGCCGCGCGGCACATTGCAGGCCAGCGGTTCGAGCTGGCGGCCGTAGACGAAATCCAGCTGCGTCACGGGCAGCCGCGAGGGGTACGTGAGCGTGCGCGGGCCGCGCAGGTCGCTGGTGTCGCGCAGGCCCATGGCGTTCATGGCGTAGCGCATGCGCGCGCCCCAGTCGTTGAAATCGCCGGCCACCACCACGGCCTCGTCGGCCGGCACCTCGCGCTCGATGAACTCGCGCAGTCGGGCCACCTGCCGCACGCGGCTGCCCTTGATGAGCCCCAGGTGCACCACGATGGCGTGCACCCGGCGCCCTTCGACGTCGATCACGGCATGCAGCAGGCCGCGCTGTTCGAAGCGGTGGTCGGAGATGTCCTGGTGGCTGGTGCGGATCACCGGCCAGCGCGTGAGCAGCGCGTTGCCGTGCTCGCCGTGGCGCGTGACGGCGTTGGTCTCGTAGACGGCCGTGTAGCCCTCGGGCGCCAAAAAGTCGGCCTGCGGCAGCTCGGGCCAGCGCGGAAAGCGGGCGGCGGCCTGCCGGTTCATCTTGCGCACTTCCTGCAGGCAGACGATGTCGGCATCGAGCTGCTCGATAGCGTGGCCCAGGTTGTGGATCTCGAGCCGACGCGCCGGCCCGATCCCCTGCACACCCTTGTGGATGTTGTAGGTCGCGACCCGGAGGTTCTGCGTTGCTGCTGCTGCGGCGGCCGGTGGGTTCATCGCGCAAATTCTGGCAGCAACAGAATGGCTTCGGCGTTCGACGGGGAAAAGCAGGCGTCCGCCGCCTCGTGGTACGGCAGCCATTGCCAGTCGGTGTGCTCGCGCGGATCGAGCCGGGGTGTCAGGCGCTCGGGCACGCACAGGCCGAACAGGTGCTCGGTGTTGTGGGTGACGCCGGGTTCGTAGCGCACGCGCCAGCCGGGGTAGATCTCGTAGACGTTGCGCAGCTGCCAGTCGACCAGTTGCGACGCCAGCGGCGTGCCTTCACTGCAATCGATGCCGGTCTCCTCGGCCACTTCGCGTGCGGCGGTGAGCGCGAGCGGCTCGTCGACTGCGTCCTTGCTTCCAGTGACCGACTGCCAGAAGTCGGACTCGGCATCCGCACGCCGGATGAGCAGCACATCGAGTGCCGGCGTGTGGATCACGACCAGCACCGACTCCGGGATCTTCCAGGGCCGGGTGCCGGTCGTCATGGCTGCATCAGGCCGCTTGCGGCGTGTTGCGCAGCTTGATGTGCAGTTCGCGCAGTTGCTTCTCGTCGACCGGGCTCGGCGCCTGCGTCAGCAGGTCTTGCGCGCGCTGGGTTTTGGGGAACGCGATCACGTCGCGGATCGACTCGGCGCCGGTCATGAGCATGACGAGGCGGTCCAGGCCGATGGCGATGCCGCCGTGCGGCGGCGCGCCGTACTGCAGCGCGTCCAGCAGGAAGCCGAACTTGAGCTGCGCGTCCTCGGCGCTGATCTTCAGCGCGCGGAACACCTTGCTCTGCACTTCCTCGCGGTGGATACGCACCGAGCCGCCGCCCATTTCGATGCCGTTGAGCACCATGTCGTAGGCCTTGGCGATGCACTTCTCGGGCGCGGTGTCCATGAGGTCTTCATGGCCGTCCTTCGGTGCGGTGAACGGGTGGTGCACGGCGCTCCAGCGCTGGCCTTCCTCGTCGAACTCGAACATCGGGAAGTCGACCACCCACAGCGGGGCCCAGCGGTCGTCGAACAGGCCCGCCTTCTTGCCGAAGGCACTGTGGCCGATCTTCACGCGCAGCGCGCCGATGGCGTCGTTGACGACCTTTTCCTTGTCGGCGCCGAAGAACAGGATGTCGCCGTTGCGCGCACCCGTGCGGGCGATGATCTCGGCCAGCGTGGCGTCGTCGAGGTTCTTGACGATCGGGCTTTGCAGGCCGTCGCGGCCGGCGGCTGCGTCGTTGACCTTGATGTAGGCCAGGCCCTTGGCGCCGTAGATCTTCACGAACTCCTGGTAGGCGTCGATTTCGCCGCGCGACAGGCCGCCCTCGGCACCGCCGCCGGGCACGCGCAGCGCGACGACGCGGCCGCCAGCCATGGTGGCGGCGTTGGAGAACACCTTGAACTCGACGCGCTTCATCAGCTCGGTGAGTTCGGTGAACTCGAGCTTCACGCGCAGGTCGGGCTTGTCCGAGCCGTACTTGAACATCGCGTCGGCGTAGCTCATGGTCGGGAACACCGGCAGGTCGATGTCCGCGGCGTTGCGGAACACGTTGCGGATCATGCCTTCGAACATCTCGCGGATTTCCTCTTCGGCGAGGAACGAGGTCTCGATGTCGATCTGCGTGAATTCAGGCTGGCGGTCGGCGCGCAGGTCTTCGTCGCGGAAGCACTTCACGATCTGGTAGTAGCGGTCGTAGCCGGCCACCATCAGCAGCTGCTTGAACAGCTGGGGCGACTGCGGCAGCGCGAAGAAGCTGCCGTCGTGCACGCGGCTGGGCACGAGGTAGTCGCGCGCGCCTTCGGGCGTGGACTTGCCCAGCATCGGCGTCTCGATGTCGATGAAGCCGTTGGCATCGAGGAACTTGCGCGTTTCCATCGTCACCTTGTAGCGCAGCATCATGTTGCGCTGCATGGCCGGGCGGCGCAGGTCGAGCACGCGGTGCGTGAGGCGGGTGGTTTCCGACAGGTTGTCGTCGTCCAGCAGGAACGGGGGCGTGACCGAGGGGTTCAGCACCTTCAGTTCGTGGCACAGCACTTCGATCTTGCCGCTCTTGAGGCTGTCGTTGGTCGTGCCTTCGGGGCGCGCGCGCACCAGGCCGGTGATCTGCACGCAGAACTCGTTGCGCAGGTTCTCGGCCACGGCGAAGGTCGAGGCGCGGTCGGGGTCGCACACCACCTGCACGTAGCCTTCGCGGTCGCGCACGTCGATGAAGATCACGCCGCCGTGGTCGCGGCGACGGTTGACCCACCCGCACAGGGTGACGGTCTGGCCCAACAGGGCTTCGGTCACAAGACCGCAATAGTGAGTACGCATGGCCATAGAGATGACTTCCGGCGCCGTCGTGGCGCGTTCGTTTTTATGAGTTGGATGGCTTGATCGCCACCGAGGAGGGGCCGCCTGGAACGACCACGCCCATCGAGACGATGTACTTGAGCGCTTCGTCCACGCTCATCTTCAGTTCGACGCAGTCACTGCGCTTGAGCATGACGAAGTAGCCGCCCGTGGGGTTGGGCGTGGTCGGCACGTAGACGCTGAGGAATTCCTCGCTGCCTAGGTACTCGGCCACCTCGTTGCCCGGCGCGCCGGTCACGAAGGCAATGGTCCACACGCTCTCGCGCGGCCACTGGATCAGCACTGCCGTGCGGAATGCGTTGCCGTTCTCGGAGAACAGCGTGTCCGACACCTGCTTGACGCTGGAGTAGATCGAGCGCACGACCGGAATGCGGCGCACCACGGCGTCGCCCCAGCCGAGCAGGCGCTTGCCGACGAAGTTGCTCGCAATGGCACCGACCACCAGCAGGATGGCCAGCGTGAGCAGCACACCGAGCCCGCGGATGTTGTTGTCGTAGAGCCAGCGCTGCCATGCGCCCGGCAGCACCCACAGCGTCTGGTCGAGCGTGTCGATGATCCACTTCAGCACCGCCAGGGTGATGAACAGCGGAACGATCACCAGCAAGCCGGAGAACAACCATTTGCGCAGGGCGGACATGGGAGAGGGTTCCGTCAGTCGCCGCTCTTGGCGGCAGCCGTTGCAGCGGGGGCCGGCGCGGGAGCGGGCGCCGGTGCGGGGCTGGAGGCGGGGGACGAAGAAGAAGCGTCGGCCGACTTGGCGCCGTCGCCGGACGCAGCGGGCGCGGTGGCGGCCTCGGACTTCTTGCCGCCGCCCTCGCGGAAGTCGGTCACGTACCAGCCCGAGCCCTTGAGCTGGAAGCCGGCGGCCGTGACCTGCTTTTCAAATGCGCTCGCACCGCATTCCGGGCACACCGAGAGCGGCGTGTCCGACATCTTCTGCAGAACGTCCTTGGCAAAGCCGCAGGAACTGCACTTGTAGGCGTAAATGGGCATGGAAAATCGGGGTGGGAATGAGCGACGCAGCTGCCGCTCGCAAAGCCCTCAATTATAGGGGCGCCCCCGCCCGCAGGGGCCGTGGGGGCGCGGCCCGGCCCGCCGTCAGGCCGGCTCGGTCGCCAGCAGGCGGTGCGGCGTGTGAGTGTTCGCTATCCATTGCGGCAGCAGCGAGCCGATGACCATGCCCGCGAAGGAGGACAGCACGCCCGCCAGCTGGGCCGGGAAGGCGGTACCCCAGGGCATCGCCATGAACAGCAGCCAGACGCCGATGCCCCCCACGATCGAGGCGATGGCGCCCTGGGTGGTGGCGCGGCGCCAGTACAGGCCGCACACCAACGGCACGAAGGCCCCGACCAGCGGCACCTGGTAGGCGCCCGACACCAGTTCGTAGATCGGCGTGCCCTGCATGCGGATCGCGTAGGCCAGCACGGCGGCGCTGAACAGCAGCACCGTGATGCGCATGGTCATCAGGTTCTCGCGGTCGGTGCCGGCGGGACGGAACTGGCGCCAGATGTTCTCGGTGAAGGTGACGCTGGGCGCCAGCAAGGTGGCCGAGGCGGTCGACTTGATGGCCGACAGCAGCGCGCCGAAGAACAGCACCTGCATCACGAAGGGCATCTTCTGCAGCACCAGCGTGGGCAGCACCTTCTGCGGATCTTCCTTGAGCAGCACCGCCACCTCCTCCGGCATGATCAGCAGCGCGCTGGCCACCAGGAACATCGGCACGAAGGCGAACAGGATGTAGGCCACGCCGCCGATCACCGGGCCGCGGGTCGCGGCCTTGACGCTGTTGGCCGACATCACGCGCTGGAACACGTCCTGCTGCGGAATGGAGCCCAGCATCATCGTGATGGCCGCGGCAAAGAAGAACACCATGTCGTGCCAGTTGGGCTCGGGCCAGAATTTGAAGAGGTCCTTGCTGACCGCGAAGGCCACCACCTTGTCGGCGCCGCCGGCCATGTCGCCCGCGAACATCGCGATGACCGCGAGGCCGACGACCAGGATGATCATCTGGATGAAGTCCGTCACGGCCACCGACCACATGCCGCCGAACAGCGTGTAGGCCAGGATCGAGACCACGCCGATCACCATGCCCAGCGGGATGCTGATGGCGCCGGCCGACAGCACGTTGAATACCAGCCCCAGCGCCGTGACCTGCGCCGAGACCCAGCCCAGGTAGCTCAGCATGATGATCAGCGAGCAGGCCACTTCCACGCTGCGGCCGTAGCGCTCGCGGTAGTAGTCGCTGATGGTCAAGAGCGTCATGCGGTACAGCTTGCCCGCGAAGAACAGGCCCACCAGGATCAGGCAGGTGCCCGCGCCGAACGGGTCTTCGACCACGCCGCTCAGGCCGCCCTCGATGAACTTGGCCGGGATGCCGAGCACCGTCTCGGACCCGAACCAGGTCGCGAAGGTGGTCGTGATGATCATGAACAGCGGCAGGTGCCGCCCCGCGATCGCGAAGTCGGTGGTGTTCTTCACCCGTTTGGCCGCATACAGGCCGATGGCGATGGTGACCAGCAGATAGACGATGACCAGCGTCAACAACACGGCGAAACTCCTCCAGCCTCTAGAACAAACGCACGCGCACCAGCACTTGCATGGCGAGCAACCCCAGGACAAATCCGATGCCGCCATAGAGGATGGCCTGCAGCAGCCGGTTGGTGCGCTTCTGCGCGGCCAGCAGTTCCTGCAACTCGCGGCGGTGATCGGGCGGCCGATTTTCCAGGAAATCGTGCAGCAAACGCGGCAATTGCGGCAGCAATTTCGCGTAGCGCGGCGCCTCGGCCCGCAGCTGCTGGAACAGCTTCTTCGGCCCGATCTGGTCGATCATCCACTTCTCGAGGAAGGGCTTGGCCGTGGCCCAGAGGTCGAGCTCGGGGTCGATGCTGCGGCCCAGGCCCTCGATGTTCAGCAGGGTCTTCTGCAGCAGCACCAGCTGCGGCTGGATCTCGACGTGGAAGCGGCGCGAGGTCTGGAACAGGCGCATCAGCACCATGCCCAGCGAGATCTCCTTCAGCGGCCGGTCGAAGTACGGCTCGCACACGGTGCGGATCGCCGCCTCGAGCTCGTCGATGCGCGTGCCCTGCGGCACCCAGCCGCTCTCCAGGTGCAGCTCGGCCACGCGCTTGTAGTCGCGCCGGAAGAAGGCCGCGAAGTTCTGCGCGAGGTACTCCTTGTCGGACTCGGTGAGCGTGCCGATGATGCCGAAGTCGAGCGAGATGTAGCGCCCGAAGGTCTCGGGCGCCAGGCTCACCTGGATGTTGCCCGGGTGCATGTCGGCGTGGAAGAAGCCGTCGCGGAACACCTGCGTGAAGAAGATCGTCACGCCGTCGCGCGCGAGCTTCGGAATGTCGACGCCGGCAGCGCGCAGCTTGTCGATCTGCGCAATGGGCACGCCGTTCATGCGCTCCATCACGATGACTTCGGGGTGGCAGAAGTCCCAGAACATTTCGGGGATCAGCACCAGGTCGAGCGAGGCCATGTTGCGGCGCAGCTGCGCGGCGTTGGCGGCCTCGCGCACGAGGTCGAGCTCGTCGTGCAGGTACTTGTCGAACTCGCCGACCACCTCGCGCGGCTTCAGGCGCTTGCCGTCGGGCGAGAGCTTCTCGATCCAGCCGGCCATCATGGCCATGAGGGCCAGGTCCTTCTCGATCACGCCGCGCATGTTGGGACGCAGCACCTTCACCGCCACGTCGCGGATCTCGCCCTGGTTGGTGCGGATGGTCGCGAAGTGCACCTGCGCGATCGAGGCGCTGGCGATGGGCGTTTCGTCGAACTGCACGAACACGTCGCTGACCGGACGGCGGAAGGCGCGCTCGATGGTCGCGACCGCCACCGCCGAGGGGAACGGCGGCACACGGTCCTGCAGGAAGGCCAGCTCGTCGGCGATGTCGGGCGGCAGCAGGTCGCGCCGCGTGGACAGCACCTGGCCGAACTTCACGAAGATGGGGCCCAGCCGCTCCAGTGCCTCGCGCAGGCGCTGGCCGCGCGGGGCGTCGAGGTTGCGTCCAACGGAGACGATGCGTGCCACCACGCGCAGCCAGGGCTTCTGGAAGCTCGTGAGCACGAGCTCGTCCAGGCCATAGCGCAGTGCGACCCAGACGATGAACAGGCCGCGATAGAAGCGACTCATTCGGCGTGGCCCGCCGCACCGCCGGCACGGGCCGAGCGGTCGCCGACGAACTGGCGCAGCGCGCCGACCACGCGCCGCACGCCGTTGCCCAGCGTGTGCGCAGGCACGTCGCCGATCACGCGGGCCAGGTCGTCCTCGACGTCCCAGCGCACGTGGTCGACCAGCCAATTGACCTCGGCCGCGAGCTGCACGTCGCCGACGATCTGCACGGAAGGCTTGTCGCCGCGCAGCGTGGCGCGGGCGATGTCGAAGGGAGAGTCATCGATCACGGTGAGCGTGAGTTCGGGCGTAGAGCCGGCAGGTGCCAGGTCGAGCAGGCCGGCCGGCGTGGCCACCAGCTCCATCGTCACGAAGCGCCACTGGAAGCGCACCACCCTGCCCTGCTGGCGCAGCAGCCGCTGCTGCGCTTCGGGTTCCTGCTGCAGCACGTGGTTCAGGAACAGGACCGCGCGGTGCTGGATCTCGTGGACGGCCCAGGCCGGCGGTTGCAGGCGTTCGCCGATGCGGTTGAACAGGTCGCCGAGCAAAGAAAAAGGGGACGATGGTGTAGCCATGGTCCCCATTATCCCGTCAGTGCTACGGCCGGGTGACGGCCGTGGCTCAGGTTTTTGTCACTGCAGCGCTTGCACACCTGCCACCAGCCAGCCAGCGCTGCCGGTCTTGGTCATGTTCCAGACTTCGCGGAACGGGGCCGGGCCCGCCGAGGCGTCTTCGCGGATCATGCCGGAGAACTCCACGCTCGCCATGTAGGCGTCGGGCAGCTCTTCGATGCCCAGCAGCTTGGCGTCGAGCATCACGACTTCGGTCTTGTTGAGCGCACCGCCCGTGTGGCTGGCGCGATCGGCCAGCTGCGTGCGGATCTCTTCGACCATGCTGTCGGTCATCATGGAACGCAGCATCGACACGTCGGCGCGGTCCCAGGCGTCTTGCAGGGTCACGAAGTTGCGCTTGGCGGCGGTGAGGAAACCGTCGGCATCGAAGCCTGCGGGGATGCCCCAGGACTGCGAACCGGCCAGTGCCGAACCGATCATGCTGCCGCCGGCTGCGGCACCCGCGGCCGACAGGCTGCTGCCGTGCGATGCCGGCGCGGCGTCGAACGCCGTGGCGTTGCGCTCCCACGGCCGTGCCGAGGCGTCGTTGCCGACGTTGGCCGGGCTGTACTGTGCCGGTGCGCGCGCATCGGCGGGGCTGCCGGCGCCCTGGAAAGCGAAAGCGCCCTGGCGGTTGGCGTTGCCCGACGACGCGGCCGAGCGCGCCTTGAAGATGCGCCACACCGCGAGCGCGGCAAAAGCCAGCAGCGCGATCAGCAGGATGTTGGCGAAGCCGGCACCCAGGCCCAGCGAATTCGCGAGCCATGCCAGGCCCAGGCCGGCGGCGAGACCGCCGAGCATCGCGCCCCACGGGCGCTTCGGTGCAGCGGCTGCGGGCGTTGCGGGCTTGGGCGCCGCATTGGTCGCGTTCTGCTGCGCGGGGGCCGCGGGCTGCGTGGCCTGACGCTGCGTCACGTTGGACGACTGGCGACCGACGGACTTGCCGCCACCCATGCGAGCAGCTTCCGCCTGAACGCTCACCAGCACCAGTGCTGCTGCCAAGAACAAAGAACCCAAACTCTTCATGCCGTCTCCTCTTGAGCGAAAAATTCGCGTCGTCATCGTGATCAACACTTGATTCCAACATGGAGGGCAGCAATTCCCCCCGTCATGTTGTGATAGTCCACATGTCCGAAACCGCCCTCTTTCATGAGGGTCTTGAGCTCCTCTTGCGAGGGATGCATCCGGATCGATTCAGCCAGGTAGCGGTAGCTCGCATCGTCGCCGGCCACGAGCTTGCCCAGGCGCGGCAGCACGTTGAACGAATACCAGTCGTAGGCCTTCGTGAGCGGCTTGGCGACCTTCGAGAACTCGAGCACCAGCAGCTTGCCGCGCGGCTTGAGCACGCGGTTCATTTCCTTGAGGGCAACATCCTTGTGCGTCATGTTGCGCAGGCCGAAGGCCACGGTGACCACATCGAAGTGGTCGTCGGGAAAGGGCAGCTTCTCGGCGTCGCAGACCGTGGTGGGCAGCACCACGCCGGCGTCGAGCAGGCGGTTGCGGCCGGTGCGCAGCATGGCTTCGTTGATGTCGGTGTGGACCACCTGGCCCGTGGCGCCGACCTTCTTCGAGAAGGCGAGCGCGAGGTCGCCGGTGCCGCCCGCGATGTCGAGCACGCGCGAGCCTTCGCCCACGTTCGCGACCATCACGGTGTAGGCCTTCCAGGCCCGGTGCAGTCCGGCCGACATCAGGTCGTTCATGATGTCGTAGCGCGAGGCCACCGAGTCGAAGACGCCGCGAACGCGTTGCGCCTTCTCGCTTTCGTCGACTTTCTCGAAGCCGAAGTGGGTTGTACTCATGCGCTGGATGTTAGGCCGGAAGGCATTCCTTCAAGGCGACGACCCCGCGGGCACGGCGGACATTTGTTGCTTTTTCCTCCAACGGAGGGCCGCCGCAACGCGCGTCTTTGCTGTGTGTAAGGCTATCTTTTCAATAGCAACAGGGTATGTTTACCCTCGGTTCCTCGACGCTCAGTGGCTGCTGCAGGCGTGGCCGCCCTTGTCGGCCATCGGGGCGTCGCGGTCCACGCCCGCCGCGGCCAGGCGCCGCTCGTAATCGGCCCACAGCTCGGCCTGCCGCGCGCCCAGGTCATAGAGCAGGCTCCAGGTGTAGATGCCGGAGTTGTGGCCATCGCTGAAGGCCGGCTGCACCGCGTAGTTGCCCACCGGCTCGAGCCCGACCAGGTCGACGTCGCGCTTGCCGGTCTGCAGCACCTCCTGCCCCGGGCCGTGGCCCTGCACCTCGGCCGACGGCGAGTAGATGCGCATCAGCTCGAAGGGGATGCGGAAGGTGGCGCCGTCCGAGAAGCCGACCTCGAGCACGCGCGATTGGCCATGCACGGTGATCGATTGGGGTGTCGGCGCGCCGGCTTGCAAACCTGCCATGGGGAATCCGTTCGGAAGAAGAGAAAAGGGAGAGGACTCGCGCAGTATGCCGCGCGCTGCGCGCCAGCGTGTCGGCCGCCTGCGCTTAGCATTGCCGCATGCCGTCACGCACACGCTCTCCCCTCCTCCTGTCGCGTCCGAACCGGGCCGCCATCGTCCTCTGCGCCGCGCTCGCGGGCACCGCCCTCGCCCCACCGGCCCATGCCTTCTGGGGCCTGATCGGCAAAGCGGCAGGCAAGGCCGCGACCGCCGGCAAGGCGGCCGGCGTCGCGGGCAAGGGCGCGGCGGTCGGCGCCGGCGCGGTGGCAGCCGAAGGTGCAACCGGCGTGGCCGCCAAGGGCGCGATGGCGCTGGGCGACGACGCCGCGCATGCCGCCCAGGCCGGCTCGCGCGGCTTCGGCGGCGCGCATGAACTGAGCACCGTGAACGCCGCGCTGCCACCCGAGGTCGCGGCCTACCTTGCCAAGCCCGCGAAGGAGCTCACGCCCAAGGACACGTCGTTCATGATGGACAGCTACCGGCAGATGGTCGAGCGCGCTGGCAAGAGCGGCGACTTCACCGCCGTCGAGCGCATGCCGACCTCGGCGGGCACCGCGCGCACGCTGCCTGCGGAGCCGGTCAAGGCTGCAGCAACACCGCAGCCGACGACCACTGCAGCAACCGCGTCACCCGGCAGCTCGGGCGCACTGCCCTTCCACGCGGTGCGCCTGCTGGCCCACGCCGCACATGCGGGCAACAAGAGCGCGCAGGCCGAGCTCGATCGCGTGTGCAGGGATGGCAGCGTGGCCTCGAAGCGCTTCTCGAAGGAAACGCGCGCCACGCCGGAATTCAAACAGGCCTGCGCGGACCGCAAGGCAGGCAGCGCGACGCGCACCGCCGCGGCCAACTAAGAAAAAGCGAAGGCCTCAGGCCAGCGTCGCCAGCCGGCGGACCATGTCGGCCTCCGCCTGCGGCAGCAGCGCCTGCACGGCGGCCAGCCGCTCGGTCGGCGCGGCCCGCTGCACGGCGGCCCAGACCGAGCCGGGGAAATGGCTGTCCCAGTCGAAGCGCGCGATCACGTGCCAGTGCAGGTGCGCCACCATGTTGCCGAGCGCGGCGATGTTGAGCTTGGTGGGCGCCAGCGCGTCGCGCAGGCACTGCTCCACGCGCACCACGGCCTCCATGCACAGCGTGCGGTCGGCCGCGTCGAGGTCGGAGAACTCCGCCGCATGGTCTTGCCACACCACGCGGTAGAAGGCCGGAAAGCCTTCTTCCTGTGCATGGATGACACGCAGCTTCGCGCCTTCGAACACGATGCGCCCGCCGGGCGCGTCGCACAGCGGGCAACCGGCCACCGCCGTCATACGAGCACCCGCTCGATGCCGCCCTGGTTGGCGGCGGCCACGTAGTTCGGCATCCAGTCGTCGCCGAGCAGCTTGTTCGCCATCTCGACCACGATGTAGTCGGCTTCGAGCAGGCCGTTGTTCAGGTCGTTGCCGTAGCGCGAGAGGCCTTGCAGACAGCTCGGGCAGCTGGTGAGGATCTTCACGTTGTCGGTCGCGCCAACATTGCCGCTCTCGCGCAGCGCGGCCTCGCCCTTCTTCAGCTCTTCCTCCTTGCGGAAGCGGATCTGCGTCGAGATGTCGGGCCGCGACACGCCCAGCGTGCCCGACTCGCCGCAGCAGCGGTCGTTCTTGAGCACGTTGTCGCCGACCAGCGCCTTCACGGTCTTCATCGGGTCCTGCTGCTTCATCGGCGAATGGCAGGGGTCGTGGTACAGGTAGCCGCCACCGCCCGCATCGGCCAGGGTGATGCCCTTTTCGAGCAGGTACTCGTGGATGTCGATGATCCGGCAGCCCGGGAAGATCTTGTCGAACTGGTAGCCCTGCAACTGGTCGTAGCAGGTGCCGCAGCTCACCACCACCGTCTTGATGTCGAGGTAGTTGAGCGTGTTGGCGACGCGGTGGAAGAGCACGCGGTTGTCCGTGATCATCTTCTCGGCCTTGTCGAACTGGCCGCTGCCGCGCTGCGGGTAGCCGCAGCACAGGTAGCCCGGCGGCAACACCGTCTGCACGCCCGCATGCCAGAGCATCGCCTGCGTGGCCAGGCCCACCTGCGAGAACAGCCGCTCCGACCCGCAGCCCGGGAAGTAGAAGACCGCCTCGGTTTCCGAGGTGGTCGTCTTCGGGTCACGGATGATCGGCACGTAGTCCGCATCCTCGATGTCGAGCAGCGCGCGCGCCGTCTTCTTCGGCAGGTTGCCCGGCATCTTCTTGTTGATGAAGTGGATCACCTGCTCCTTGATGGGCGCAGGCCCCAGCGTGGCCGGCGGCGCGCCGGTCTGCTTCTTCGCGAGGCCGCGCAGCAGGTCGTTGGCCATGCGCTGCGCCTTGAAGCCGATGCCCACCATGCCCGCGCGCACCGCCTTGATGGTCTGCGGGTTGGTCGCGTTCAGGAAGAACATGGCGGCCGCGTTACCAGGGCGGAAGCTCTTCTGGCCCATCTTGCGCAGCAGGTTGCGCATGTTCATCGACACGTCGCCGAAGTCGATCTTCACGGGGCACGGCGTGAGGCACTTGTGGCACACGGTGCAGTGGTCGGCCACGTCCTCGAACTCTTCCCAGTGCTTGATGCTGATGCCGCGCCGGGTCTGCTCCTCGTAGAGGAAGGCCTCGACCAGCAGCGAGGTCGCCAGGATCTTGTTGCGCGGGCTGTAGAGCAGGTTGGCGCGCGGCACATGGGTGGCGCACACCGGCTTGCACTTGCCGCAGCGCAGGCAGTCCTTCACGCTGTCGGCGATGGCACCGATGTCGCTCTGCTGCATGATCAGCGACTCGTGCCCCATGAGGCCGAAGCTCGGCGTGTAGGCGTTGGTCAGGTCGGCGTGCAGGGTCTGCGCCTGCCCGGCGGGCGCGCGCAGCAGCTTGCCCTTGTTGAAGCGGCCCTCGGGGTCGACCCGGGCCTTGTATTCGGTAAACGGGCGCAGCTCTTCGTCGGTGAGGAACTCGAGCTTGGTGATGCCGATGCCGTGCTCGCCCGAGATCACGCCGTCCAGGCTGCGTGCCAGCGCCATGATGCGCACCACCGCGGCATGCGCGGTCTGCAGCATCTCGTAGTTGTCGCTGTTGACGGGCAGGTTGGTGTGCACGTTGCCGTCGCCCGCGTGCATGTGCAGCGCGACCCACACACGGCCCTTGAGCACCTGCTTGTGGATGGCGGTGCACTCGGCCAGGATCGGCCCGAACTCGGCGCCCGAAAAAATCTCCTGCAGCGGCTGGCGCAGCTGGGTCTTCCAGCTCGCGCGCAACGTGTGGTCCTGCAGTTGCGGGAACAGCGAGTCGACGTTCTGCAGCCAGCCGGCCCACAGCGCGCGCACCTCGTGCACCAGCGCCACGGCCTGCGCCACGCGGTCTTCCAGCAGCTCGGCCGCCGGAATCTCGTGCGCGTCGTCGGTCTTGCCCAGCGGCAGGTTGCCGCGCGTGAGGAAGGCTTCGAGCGCGTCGGTGAGCGCCAGCTTGTTCTGCAGCGACAGCTCGATGTTGATGCGCTCGATGCCGTCGCTGTACTCGGCCATGCGCGGCAGCGGGATCACCACGTCTTCGTTGATCTTGAAGGCGTTGGTGTGCTTGCTGATGGCGGCCGTGCGCTTGCGGTCGAGCCAGAATTTCTTGCGCGCCTCGGGGCTGATGGCAATGAAGCCTTCGCCGCTGCGCGAGTTGGCGATGCGCACCACTTCCGAGGTGACACGGGCCACCGCATCGGCGTCGTCGCCGGCGATGTCGCCGAACAGCACCATCTTGGGCAGGCCGCCGTGCTTCTTCGACTTGGTGGCGTAGCCCACGGCCTTCAGGTAGCGGTCGTCCAGGTGCTCCAGGCCGGCCAGCAGCACGCCCGAGCGCTTCTGCTCGGCGAACATGAAGTCCTTGATCTCGACGATGCTGGGCACGGCGTCCTTCGCGTTGCCGAAGAACTCGAGGCACACGGTGCGCGTGTGCGCCGGCATCTTGTGCACCACCCAGCGGCAGCTGGTGATGAGGCCGTCGCAGCCCTCTTTCTGGATGCCCGGCAGGCCGGAGAGGAACTTGTCGGTCACGTCCTTGCCCAGGCCTTCCTTGCGGAAGGTGCGGCCCGGGATGTCGAGGCGCTCGGTGCGCAGCTTCGTCTTGCCGTCGGCGGCGTAGTACTGCAGCTCGAACACGGCGCTTTCGGCGTCGTGGATCTTGCCCAGGTTGTGGCCGATGCGGGTCACTTCGAGCCATTCGGCCTGCGGCGTGACCATGCGCCACGAGGCGAGGTTGTCCAGCGCCGTGCCCCAGAGCACGGCCTTCTTGCCGCCGGCGTTCATCGCGACGTTGCCGCCGACGCACGAGGCCTCGGCGGAGGTCGGGTCGACCGCGAACACGAAGCCCGCGCGCTCGGCCGCGTCGGCCACGCGCTGCGTGACCACGCCGGCCTCGGTCCAGATGGTGGGCACGGGCGCGGCCAGGCCGGGCAGCGCGACGTGCTCGACCTCGGTCATCGCCTCGAGCTTCTCGGTGTTGATGACCACGCTCTTCCAGGTCAGCGGGATCGCGCCGCCGGTGTAGCCGGTGCCGCCGCCGCGCGGAATGATGGTCAGGCCCAGCTCGATGCAGCCCTTGACCAGCAGCGCCATCTCGGCCTCGGTGTCGGGGCACAGCACGACGAAGGGGTACTCGACGCGCCAGTCGGTGGCGTCGGTCACGTGCGACACGCGCGAGAGGCCGTCGAACTTGATGTTGTCCTTGGCCGTGAGCCGGCCCAGCACGCGGGTGGCCTTGCGGCGCAGCGCGGCGACGTCGCGGAAGGTGTCGTCGAAGGCGGCGACGGCCTGGCTGACGAGCCCGGTGAGCTCGCCCACCAGCTGGTCGCGCGGCAGGTCGCTGTCGGGGGTGCGGCGCTTCTGCACCTCGCCCAGGCGGTGGCGCAGGGCGTCGACCAGCTGGCCGCGGCGGCGCGGGTTGTCGAGCAGGTCGTCGACGAGGTAGGGGTTGCGCTGCACCACCCAGATGTCGCCCAGCACCTCGTAGAGCATGCGCGCCGATCGGCCGGTGCGGCGCTCGGCGCGCAGGGTCTGCAGCAGGTCCCAGCCGCGTTCGCCCAGGAGGCGAATCACGATCTCCCGGTCGGAGAAGCTGGTGTAGTTGTAGGGGATCTCGCGCAGTCGTACAGGCTCTGCGGCCTGTGACAACAGCGTATTCAACGCGGTCGGAGCATTCATCGGGTGGGGCCCTTGGCCAGGCGCTGCGCGCCCATGTAGCCGGGGGGTCGATTTTAGGGCAGGCCCCGGGGGCTTTGCCGTGCCCGGCCGCTATTCCCTATCGCGGGGCCCGCACGGGCCCCGGCGGGCTCAGAACAGCACGCGGCTGCGGATCGTCCCGCCCACCTTCGCCAGCTTTTCCAGCGCCAGGTCGGACGAGGCGGCGTCGATGTCCATCACGACGTAGCCGATCTTCTCGTTGGTCTGCAGGAACTGGGACGAGATGTTGATGTTGTTGTCCGAGAAGATCTTGTTGATCTCGGACAGCACGCCCGGCACGTTGCGGTGGATGTGCAGCAGCCGGTGCTTGCCCGGGTGCGCCGGCAGCGCCACCTCGGGGAAGTTGACCGACGAGGTCGAGGTGCCGTTGTCGCTGTACTTGACCAGCTTCTCGGCCACTTCGAGCCCGATGTTGGCCTGCGCCTCCATGGTCGAGCCGCCGATGTGCGGCGTGAGGATCACGTTGTCCAGCCCGCGCAGCGGCGACTGGAACTCGTCCTTGTTGGTGCGCGGCTCGACCGGGAATACGTCGATGGCGGCGCCCAACAGCTTCTTGCTCTTGAGGGCCTCGGCCAGCGGCTCGATCTCGACCACGGTGCCGCGCGAGGCGTTCAGCAGGATGGCGCCCGGCTTCATGGCGGCGATCTCGGCCGCGCCGATCATCCATTGCGTGGCCTGGGTCTCGGGCACGTGCAGGGTCACGATGTCGCTCTGGTCCAGCAGCTGGTGCAGCTCGCGCACCTGGCGGGCGTTGCCCAGCGGCAGCTTGGTGACCACGTCGTAGAAGGCCACGTGCATGCCCAGCGCCTCGGCCAGCACCGACAGCTGCGCGCCGATCGAGCCGTAGCCCACGATGCCCAGCGTCTTGCCGCGGATTTCGAAGGCGTTCTCGGCCGACTTGAGCCAGCCGCCGCGGTGCGCCACGGCGCTTTTCTCGGGCACGCCGCGCAGCAGCAGGATGGCTTCGGCCAGCACCAGCTCGGCCACCGATCGGGTGTTGGAGTACGGGGCGTTGAACACGGCCACGCCATGTTCGCGGGCGGCCTCGAGGTCGACCTGGTTGGTGCCGATGCAGAAGCACCCGGCCGCCACCAGCTTGTGCGCGGCAGCGAACACGTCGGCCGTCAGCTGGGTGCGCGAGCGGATGCCCACGAAGTGCACGTCGGCGATCTTGGCCTTGAGTTCGGCGTCGGGCAATGCACCCGGCAGCGACTCGATGTTGGTGTAGCCGGCGGCGCGCAGCACCTCCACGGCCGAGGGGTGGATGCCTTCGAGCAAAAGGAACTTGATCCTGCTTTTGTCGAGGGAGGTTTTGCTGCTCATGGCGTACTCGAGGAGGCCCCGGCCATGGCGACAAGCTAGGCCAAAAAAGGGGAGGACGATGCTAGCATGGTGCAGCGCAGCATGAGCCCCGCAACCCGCGCCGGGCTTGGCGCCAAAGGGGTTTCCCCGATTGGAGGAACCCTTCGGTCCGTGCCCCAATGTGACGCGGCTGTGTCACGCACATGCCCTAGCATTCGCGCTTTCCATTTTTTCCCTTCAGGAGTCTTCATGCGATTCAAGACGCTCGCGTTGGCATCGGCGCTGGCCGCCACGCTGTTCAATGCAGCCCAGGCCCAGACCGAGATCCAGTGGTGGCATTCCATGACCGCCGTCAACAACGAGTGGGTCAACGACCTGGCCAAGCAGTTCAACGAGAGCCAGAAGGAATACAAGATCGTCCCGACCTTCAAGGGCACGTACGACGAATCGATGACGGCCTCCATCGCGGCCTTCCGCTCGGGCAACGCGCCGCACATCCTGCAGGTGTTCGAAGTGGGCACCGCCACCATGATGGCCAGCAAGGGCGCCGTCATTCCGGTCGGCCAGGTCATGAAGGACGCGGGCGAGAAGTTCGACCCGGCCGCCTACATCCCCGCCGTGGCCGGTTACTACACCGCCCCCAACGGCCAGATGCTGAGCTTCCCGTTCAACAGCTCGACCACCATCTTCTATTTCAACAAGGACGCCTTCAAGGCGGCCGGCCTGCCCACCGACAAGGCACCCGCCACCTGGCCCGAAGTGGTCGCCGCCGCCGCCAAGCTCAAGGCCAGCGGCCACAAGTGCCCGTTCACCACCGCCTGGCAGAACTGGACGCAGGTCGAGAGCTTCTCGGCCTGGCACAACGTCGAGTTCGCCAGCAAGGCCAACGGCCTGCAGGGCCTGGACGCGCGCCTGAAGGTGAATTCGCCCCTGCACCAGCGCCACATCGAGAACCTGGCCAGCATGTCCAAGCAGGGCCTGTTCATCTACAAGGGCCGCGGCAACGTGCCTGAAGCCTCGTTCGTGTCGGGCGAGTGCGCCATGATCAACACGTCGTCGGGCTTCTACGGCAACGTGGCCAAGAACGCCAAGTTCGCCTACGGCCTGGCCCCCCTGCCCTACTACCCGGACGTGCCGGGCGCACCGCAGAACACCGTGATCGGCGGCGCCAGCCTGTGGGTCATGTCGGGCAAGAAGCCGGCCGAGTACAAGGGCGTGGCCAAGTTCTTCAGCTTCATCTCGACGCCTGAAGTGCAGTCCGCCAGCCACAAGCGCACCGGCTACCTGCCGGTGACCACCGCCTCGTACAAGCTCACCGAGGAATCGGGCTTCTACAAGCAGAACCCCGGCACCGACGTGGCCGTGACGCAGATGATCCGCAAGGTCACCGACAAGAGCCGCGGCATCCGCCTGGGCAACTACGTGCAGATCCGCGCCATCGAGGACGAAGAGCTCGAACAGGTCTGGGGCGGCAAGAAGACCGCCAAGGAAGCCCTCGATTCGATCGTGACCCGCGGCAACGAACAGCTCGAACGCTTCCAAAAGGCGAACAAAAGCTAACGATTGAAGATCCGGGCTCCGTGTCCGGCTAATATCGCCCGCCCCCGCACGCCCTTCTTCCAGGGTGCGCCGGGCGGGATTTTTTATGTAGGGGCTTCATGGAAAAACGCGTTTTCTTTCGCTCGGGCTGGTTGCCCTGGCTGCTGCTGACACCGCAGATGGCGGTGATCCTCGTGTTTTTCTTCTGGCCGGCCGGCCAGGCGCTGTTGCAGTCGCTGCAGCAGCAGGACGCGTTCGGCACGTCGGTCGAGTTCGTCGGGTTCGACAACTTCCGCCACCTGTTCGACGACCCGGCCTACGCCGAGTCGTTCAAGACCACCGCGCTGTTCTCGGTGCTGGTGGCCGGCATCGGCATCAGCCTGTCGCTGATGCTGGCCGTGTTCGCCGACCGTATCGTGCGCGGCGGCATGTTCTACAAGACCATGCTGATCCTGCCGTACGCCGTGGCGCCCGCCGTGGCGGCCGTGCTGTGGGTCTTCATGTTCTCGCCCTCGCTGGGCGTGGTGGCCTATGCCCTGGGCAAGATCGGCATCAACTGGAACCACCTGCTCGACTCGGGCCACGCCATGACGCTGATCGTGATGGCCTCGGTGTGGAAGCAGATCTCGTACAACTTCCTGTTCTTCCTGGCCGGCCTGCAGTCGATTCCGAAGTCGCTGATCGAGGCCGCGGCCATCGACGGCGCGCGCCCGTGGCGCCGCTTCTGGACCGTGCAGTTCCCGCTGCTGTCGCCCACCACCTTCTTCCTGCTGGTGATCAACGTGGTGTACGCCTTCTTCGACACCTTCGCGATCGTCGATGCGGCCACGCAGGGCGGCCCGGGCAAGGACACGACCATCCTGGTCTACAAGGTCTACCACGACGGCTTCAAGGGCCTGGACCTGGGCGGCTCGGCCGCGCAGTCGGTGGTGCTGATGGTGATCGTGGTGGCGCTGACCGTCATCCAGTTCCGCTACGTCGAGAAGAAAGTGCAGTACTGATGAAGCAACAAGAACAAATCGAACTGGGCGGAGCGCAGCATGGTTGAGAAACGCGGCACGCAGGGCATCCTGGCCCACGTCATCATGATCCTGGGCGTGTTCATCGTCGCCTTCCCGCTCTACCTGGCGTTCGTGGCGTCCACGCACACGGCCCAGGAGATCGTGCAGGCGCCGATGCCCCTGACACCCGGCTCGAACATCGTCGACAGCTACAAGGGCGCGCTGTTCGGGCGCGAGAGCAGCGCGGGCTCCAACGCCCCGGTGGCGCACATGATGTGGGTGAGCTTCGTGACGGCCATGGTCATCGCCATCGGCAAGATCACCATCTCGCTGCTGTCGGCCTTCGCCATCGTGTACTTCCGCTTCCCGTTCAAGAAGATCTGCTTCTGGGCCATCTTCGTGACGCTGATGCTGCCGGTGGAGGTGCGCATCCTGCCCACCTACAAGGTGCTGTCCGACCTGAACATGCTGAACACCTACGCGGGCCTGACGGTGCCGCTGATCGCGTCGGCCACGGCGACCTTCCTGTTCCGCCAGTTCTTCCTCACGGTGCCCGACGAGCTCACCGAAGCGTCGCGCATGGACGGCGCGAGCCCCATGCGCTTTTTCTTCGACGTGCTGCTGCCGCTGTCCAAGACCTCGATCGCGGCGCTGTTCGTGATCCAGTTCATCTACGGCTGGAACCAGTACCTGTGGCCGCTGCTGGCGACCACGAGCGAAGACATGTACCCCGTGGTGGTCGGCATCAAGCGGATGATTGCCGGCGGCGACGGACAGAACGAATGGAACGTCGTGATGGCCACCGCCATCCTGGCGATGCTGCCGCCCGCGCTGGTGGTGATCCTGATGCAAAAGTGGTTCGTCAAGGGCCTCGTGGACACTGAAAAATAACTATGGCTGCTCTCTCTCTACGCAACGTCATCAAGCGCTACGGCCACGGGCCGAAAGCCAACCAGGTCATCCACGGCGTGAGCGCCGAGATCGCCGACCACGAATTCATCGTCATCGTCGGCCCTTCGGGCTGCGGCAAGTCGACGCTGCTGCGCATGGTCGCGGGCCTGGAGGAAATCTCGGCCGGCGAAATCTGCATCGGCGGCAAGGTCGTGAACCAGCTCGAACCCTCCGAGCGCGACATCGCCATGGTGTTCCAGAACTACGCGCTGTACCCGCACATGAGCGTGTTCGCGAACATGGCTTACGGCCTGAAGATCGCCAAGGTGCCGACGGCCGAAATCAAGGTGCGCGTCGACAAGGCGGCCAAGATCCTCGAGCTGGGCCACCTGCTCGAGCGCAAGCCGCGCGAGCTCTCGGGCGGCCAGCGCCAGCGCGTGGCCATGGGCCGCGCCATCGTGCGCCAGCCGCAGGTGTTCCTGTTCGACGAACCGCTGTCGAACCTGGACGCCAAGCTGCGCGCGCAGACCCGCCTCGAGATCCAGAAGCTGCACCGCGAGCTCGGCATCACCTCGCTGTTCGTCACGCACGACCAGGTCGAGGCCATGACGCTGGCGCAGCGCATCATCGTGATGAACGGCGGCGTGATGGACCAGTTCGCCACGCCCGAAGAGGTGTACTCCCGGCCCGCCACCACCTTCGTGGCGAGCTTCATCGGCTCGCCGCCGATGAACCTGCTCAAGCACGCACCGGGCGTGCGTCCGGGCCAGATCCTGGGCATCCGCCCCGAGCACATGAAGCTCGACGAAAGCGGCTGGACGGTGCAGGTCGAGCAGGTCGAACTGCTGGGCGCCGAGCGCCTGGTGTACGGCCGCATCGGCGAGGAGCAGATCATCATGCGCACCGACGAAGGCGACCACCCGCCGGTGGCCGGCGACACGGTGAAGATCGCCGCGCGCGAAGACAAGCTGCACTGGTTCGACGCCGGCTCCGGCAAGCGCGCCGACTGAGCGATGGCCGAACGCAGCCCCTGGCCCTACCCTCGCTGGGTCGCGCACCGCGGCGCCGGCAAGCTGGCGCCCGAGAACACGCTCGCGGCCTTCCGCTTCGGCACCTCGCATGGCTACCGCATGTTCGAGTGCGACGCCAAGCTCAGCGCCGACGGCGTGGTCTTCCTGATGCACGACGCCACGCTCGATCGCACCACCAACGGCCACGGCATCGGCGGCCAGCAGGCGTGGAGCGCGCTGTCGCAGCTCGACGCCGGCGGCTGGCATTCGCGCGCCTTCGCGGGCGAGCCGCTGCCCACGCTGGAGAACCTGGCGCGCTACTGCCGTGCCAACGACCTGCTGCTGAACATCGAGATCAAGCCCACGCCCGGCACCGAGCGCGAGACCGGCGAGGTGGTGGCACGCGAAGCCGCGCGCCTGTGGCAAGGTGCGGCGGTGCCGCCGCTGCTCACTTCGTTCCAGGTCGATGCGTTGAAGGGCGCACAGGCCGTGCAGCCCGAGCTGCCGCGCGGCCTGCTGCTCGACACGCTCTGGAACGGCTGGCTCGACACGGCATTGAGCCTGGGTTGCCAGGCCATCGTCTGCAACCACGCGCTGTGGGACGCCGCCACGGTGGCGCAGGTGCATGGCGCGGGCCTGCGCTCGCTGAGCTACACGGTGAACGACGACTGGGCGGCGCAGCGGCTCATCGACCTGGGCACCGACGGCATCATCACCGACCGGGTGGACCTGTTCAGCCCCGCGGGCTGACGCTGCATTTCTTACCCGTTCTTACGTCATGGCGGCTTCTATGATGCGGCCATGAATCGGACCTCTCGCCTGGCGGGCCTGTGCCTTCCCGCCCTCCTGGCTCTGTGGGCCCTGCTGACGTGCGGCGGCGCCTTCGCGCAGCCGGACGCCAGCATGAACGCAGGCAACGGCAACCCCAACAACAGCGCCAACACCGTGGCCGCCGCCGCGGCCCCGCCACCCACCATCGCCGAGATGCGCGCGCAGTTCGCCCGCATCGCGCCCTCGGGCAAGGCCAACGCCAGTGTCGTTCCGGGCGCCGAAGACGACGCACGCAAGCAGCTCGCGCAGATCAACGAGATCGGCGTGCAGGCCGACAAGTTCGTCGCCGCCCGTACCAGCGAACTGGCCGACCTGAACGCGCGGCTCGGCGAACTCGGCAACCCGCCCGCGGCCGGCGCCACCGAAGACCCCAACATCACGCGCCAGCGCGCGCAGCTGACCAAGGAGCGCAACGCGCTCGACGCGGACATCCGCCTGGCCAAGCTGCTGGCGATCGACGTGCGCCAGCGCGGCACCGACGTGGTGTCGCAGCGGCGCCAGCAGTTCGAGGCCGAGCTCACCAGCCGCGCCGCCTCGCCGCTCAGCGGCGAGTTCTGGGACGACCTGCGCGAGGCTTGGCCCGACGACTTCGAGCGGCTGCAGGCGATCGGGGCAGCGCTCGGCGACGGCTTCGACCAGGCGCTGCAGCCCGAAAGCCGCACGCCGGTGATCGCCTCGTTCATCGGCGCGCTGCTGCTCGCCTGGCTCGGCGTCTGGGCCGCCGAGCGCGGGCTGGCGCGCCTGGCCACGCGCGTGCTGCCGGCCGGGCGGCTGCGCCGCTCGCTGCTGGTGATCGCCATCGTCGCCACGCACGTGCTGCTGGTCGCCGTGGCCGCGCACGGCGTCGTCGAAGTGCTCAAGGCCCACGCGATGTGGGACGCGCAGGCGCGCAAGGCGCTGCAATCGGCGGCGCAGACGCTGACCTTCATGGCGTTCATCATCGGCCTGGGGCGCGGGCTGCTGGCCACGGGGCGGCCGTCGTGGCGCCTGCCGGCCATTCCCGACCTCACGGCGCAGCGCCTGTCGGCGCTGCCGTGGCTGGTGGCGCTGGTGGCCGCGCTGGCGTGGACGCCGGCCGAGATCAACGCGCTCATCGACGCCAGCTTTGCCGCCGTGGTCACCACGCACGTGGCGACGGCGCTGCTGCTCACCGCGCTGGTCGGCACCGTCGTGTACCGCCTGAAGGCGCTGCGCGCCGACGCGCCCGACGCCGGCCTGCCGGAACGGCCGATGTGGGTCGGGGTGCTGGTGGCGCTGATCGTGGTGCTGGTGATCGCGATCTGGGTGCTGGTGGCCTTCGGCTACGTGGCGCTGGCGAGCTTCCTGGCCTCGCAGCTCACCTGGAGCGGCATCGTCGCGGCGGCCTTCTATGTGCTGTTCAAGTTCGCCGACGACCTGTTCATGGCCGTGGTGTCCTCGCGCAGCGCCTCCGGCCAGCGGCTGCAGAAGAGCTTCGGCCTGGCGCCGCAGACGCTCGACCAGGCGGCCACGGTGCTCTCGGGCCTGAGCCGCGTGGCGCTGTTCTTCTACATGCTGGTGGCGCTGGCCGCGCCGCTGGGCACGGGCCCGGGCGAGGTGTTCCAGCGCGGCGGCAAACTCGGCACCGGCGTGAAGGTGGGCGAGTTCCAGCTGGTGCCGGGCGCGATCCTCAGCGCCGTGGCGGTGGCCGTGATCGGCTTCATCGTGCTGCGGGTGTTCAAGCGCTGGCTCTCGCGCAGCTACCTGCCGAGCACGCAGTTCGAACCGGGCATGCAGAGCTCGATCACCACGCTGCTGGGCTACGTGGGCGGCATCCTGGTGGTGGCGTTCTCGCTGTCGGCGCTGGGCATCGGCATCGAGCGCATCGCGTGGGTGGCGAGCGCGCTGTCGGTGGGCATCGGTTTCGGCCTGCAGGCCATCGTGCAGAACTTCATCTCGGGGCTGATCCTGCTGGCCGAGCAGCCGGTGAAGGTCGGCGACTGGGTGGTGCTGGGCACCACCGAGGGCGACGTGCGGCGCATCAACGTGCGCGCCACCGAGATCCAGCTGGGCGACCGCTCGACGCTGATCGTGCCCAACTCGGAGTTCATCACCAAGACCGTGCGCAACATGACGCTGGCCAACGCCGAGGGCCGCGTGCTGATCCGCCTGCCCATGCCGCTGACCACCGACGCGCAGCGCGTGCGCGAGCTGATCCTCGAGGCCTGCCGCGCGCACGAGGGCGTGCTGGAAACGCCGGCGCCCTCGCTCACGCTCGAAGGCATCGAGAACGGGCTGCTGATCTTCCAGGCCATCGCCTACGTGCCGAGCCCCCGGCTGGCGGGCGGCGTGCGCAGCGACCTGCTGTTCACGATCCTCGACGCGCTCAAGCAGGCCGACCTGCCGCTGGCCACGCCCACGACGCTGGTGATGGCGGCACCCGCACCGGTGCTGCCCGCCGAGCCGTCGCCGGCGCCGGCCACGCCGGCGTCTCCGCTGCCGGGCACCACAAGCACCTGAAGCGCCTGTTGCGCCCGCTGTCCTATTCGAGCGGCAGCGCCCCCGTGCACTTGATCTCGTTCAGGCACACGCTGGAGCGCACCGCCGACACGCCCGGCATGTGCATCAGCGTGTGCATGAGGAACTGCGACAGCGCCTCCAGGTCGCGCGCGACCACCTTGAGCACGTAGTCGAAGTCGCCCGTCACCGAGTAGCACTCCAGGATCTGGCGCATGTCGGCGATCAGGTCCTGGAACTTGGGCAGCTCGTCGACATGGCCGCGCGCCATCGTGACGTGGATGAAGGCGATCACGCCCAGCCCGATGTGGCGCGCGTTGAGCCGCGCGGCGTAGCCGCTGATCAGCCCCAGCTCCTCGAGCCGCCGGTGGCGCCGCAGGCACTGCGCTGGCGACAACTGGGCCACCTCGGCCAGGTCCAGGTTGGACGCGCGGCCGTGCGCCTGGAGGTGGTCCAGAATCCGCCGATCGGTCCGGTCGAGTTCAATGATCTGCAATTTCATCTCTCCATACGCATCAATGATGCAATTATGTTTCCTAAAGCGGGGAAAGCCCGAGGCATTCATGCACCTTAATTGTGCAAAGTACGATCTAGACTTCGACGCGCCCGGACGGCGTTGCGCCACGCCGGGCCGCTGAATTGCGCGCCCTGGTGCTTTGCCGGTGCCTTGCCGGCGGCTTCGAACGCACCCACACCCCTTTCCCCACCCGGAGACCCTTACGTGAAAAACGCTTTGCTTCGCACCCCCTTCAGCGCCGTGGCCCTGGCCCTCGGCGTGCTCGCCGCCGCACCGGCCCTGGCCGCCGACAAGTCGGTCGCCGTGACCGCCATCGTCGAGCACCCGGCGCTGGACGCCGTGCGCGACGGCGTGAAGGAAGAGCTGAAGGCCGCCGGCTACGAAGCGGGCAAGAACCTCAAGTTCACCTACCAGAGCGCCCAGGGCAACGTGGGCACCGCCGCCCAGATCGCCCGCAAGTACGTGGGCGATGCGCCCGACGTGATCGTTGCCATCGCCACGCCGTCGGCGCAGGCGACCGTGGCCGCCACCAAGACCATTCCCGTCGTGTACTCGGCCATCACCGACCCGGTGGCCGCCAAGCTGGTGAAGAACTGGGAGCCCTCGGGCACCAACGTGACCGGCGTGTCCGACCTGTCGCCGCTCGAAAAGCACATCGACCTGATCAAGAAGGTCGTGCCCACGGCCAAGCGCGTCGGCGTGATCTACAGCCCCGGCGAAGCCAACTCGGTGGCGATCGTCGAGTCGCTCAAGAAGGCCGCCTCGGCCGCCGGCATGACGGTGGTCGAAGCCGCCGCCGCGCGCACGGTCGACGTGCCCACCGCCGCCCAGAGCCTGGTCGGCAAGGTCGACGTGATCTACACGCCCACCGACAACAACGTGGTCTCGGCCTTCGAGGGCATCGTGAAGGTGGCCCAGCAGGCCAAGCTGCCCGTGGTGGCCGCCGACACCGCCACCGTCGAGCGCGGCGCCGTGGCCGCACTGGGCCTGAACTACACCGACATCGGCCGCCAGACCGGCAAGATCGTGGTGCGCATCCTCAAGGGCGAGAAGCCCGGCACCATCGCCTCGCAGACCAGCACCAACTTCGAGCTGGTGGTGAACCCCGGCGCGGCCAAGCTGCAGGGCGTGACCCTGTCGGACGCGCTGCTGAAGTCGGCGAAGGTCGTCAGCACCAAGTAAACGCCGCCCCGGCGGGCCTTTTTGCTCCCGGCGCAGGCCGGGCGCCGGGGCCCGCCGACTGCGCTCCCGCCGGAAGCCCCCATGTCCCTCATTGCTTCGCTGGGCGCCATCGAGATCGGTCTGATTTTCGGACTGGTCGCGCTGGGCGTCTTCATGTCGTTTCGCATCATCAACTTTCCCGACCTCACGGTGGACGGCAGCTTTCCGCTGGGCGCCGCCGTGGCCGCGACGCTCATCGTCGCGGGCTGGAACCCCGTCGCCGCCACGGCCGTGGCCTGCGTGGCCGGTGCCGCCTCGGGCTGGCTCACGGCCTGGCTCAACGTCAAGCTGAAGATCATGCAGCTGCTCGCGAGCATCCTGGTGATGATCGCGCTGTACTCCATCAACCTGCGCGTGATGGGCAAGCCCAACGTGGCGCTCATCACCGAACCCACGGTGTTCAGCATGGTCAGCTTCGGCGGCATGCCCGAGCAGTGGGCCAAGCCGCTCTTGCTGCTGATCATCGTGATCGCCGCGAAGATCGTCGTCGACCTGTTCTTTGCCTCCGAAGCGGGCCTGGCGATGCGCGCCACCGGCGGCAACGCGCGCATGGCGCGGGCCCAGGGCATCTCGACCGACTTCCAGACCATGGCGGGCCTGGCGCTGTCCAATGCGCTGGTGGCGCTGGCCGGTGCGCTGTTCGCGCAGAGCCAGGGCACGGCCGACATCTCGATGGGCGTGGGCACGATCGTGATCGGCCTGGCCGCCGTGATCATCGGCGAGACCTTGCTGCCCGCGCGCAGCATGGTCATCACCACGCTGGCCTGCGTGCTGGGTGCGCTGCTGTACCGCTTCTTCATCGCGATGGCGCTGAACACCGACTTCATGGGCCTGCAGGCGCAGGACCTGAACCTGGTCACCGCCGTGCTGGTGGCGTTCGCGCTGCTGGTGCCCGCCTACAAGCGCAAGCTGGGCGGACTCTTCAAGGGGAAGAACTGATGCTGCGCGCCCAACAACTCGAAATCACCTTCAACCCGGGCACGCCGATCGAGAACCGCGTGCTGCGCGGCCTGAGCCTGGACATTCCGACCGGCCAGTTCGTCACCGTGATCGGCTCGAACGGCGCGGGCAAGTCGACCTTCCTCAATGCGATCAGCGGCGACCTGATGGTCGACAAGGGCCGCATCGACATCGACGGCAAGGACGTGACGCGCCTGAACGCCTGGCAGCGCTCGGGCATGGTGGCGCGCGTGTTCCAGGACCCGATGGCCGGCACCTGCGAGGCGCTGACCATCGAGGAGAACATGGCGCTGGCGTGGAAGCGCGGCGAGCGCAGGGGCTTCGGCTTCTCGCTCAACCGCAACCTGCGCGAGCTGTTCCGCGAGAAGCTGTCGATCCTGAAGCTGGGCCTGGAAAACCGCCTGGCCGACCGCATCGGCCTGCTCTCGGGCGGCCAGCGCCAGGCCGTGAGCCTGCTGATGGCCTCGCTGCGGCCCTCGCGCATCCTGCTGCTCGATGAGCACACGGCCGCGCTCGACCCGAAGACCGCGGCCTTCGTGCTGGAGCTCACCGCCAAGATCGTCGAAGGCAGCCAGCTCACCGCGATGATGGTCACGCACAGCATGCGCCAGGCGCTGGACTACGGCACGCGCACCGTGATGCTGCACGAAGGCCAGGTGATCCTCGACGTGGCCGGCGACCAGCGCTCGGGCCTCGATGTGCCCGACCTGCTGCGCATGTTCGAGCAGACGCGCGGCGAGAAGCTGGACGACGACAAGCTGCTGCTCGCTTGATGGACGCAGCGCCTTCCCCTCTCCTCGTGCGCGACATGCGCGCCGACGACCTCGACGCGGTGCTGGCGATCCAACTCGCCTGCTACGGCGCGGGGTTCGTGGAGGACGGCGTGCTCATCGCGCGGCGGCTGGCGGCCTCGCCGCACACCGGCTGGGTGGCCGAGCACGGCGGCGCCGTGCGGGCCTACCTGGCGGCCTACCCGTCGCAGCGCGGCAAGCTCACGCCGTTGCACGGCGACTTCGAGGTCGCACCCGACGCCGACGCGCTGTACCTGCACGACCTGGCCGTGCACCCCGAGGCCTCGGGGCTGGGCCTGGGCCCGCGCCTCGTGCGCCACGCCTGGGCCCGCGCGCTGCGCGCCGGCTGGCGGCATTCGACGCTGGTGTCGGTGCAGGCTTCGGTCGGGTTCTGGGAACGCCAGGGCTACGCGGCCACGGTGCCGGCCGACGGCCTGCAGCAGGCCCGGCTGGCGACCTACCCCGGGGACTCGGTCTACATGGCCCGCCGGCTGGACTGAGGCCGGCTCAGCGGCCCCAGCCGCGCATCGCGATCCACTGCACGGTGCCGCAGACCACAGCCAGCGCGGCATAGGTGGCCATCGAGCCGTCGCGTCCCGTGAGGATCAGCCCGGCCAGCGAGGTCAGCAGGCCGGCCCCGAAGGTGATCGCCCATTGCTTCCACCAGCGCGCAATGCCGGTGCGCGGGCCGCCGAGGAAGCGCCCGACAGCCACCAGCACCAAGGCGATGAAGGCCGCCGGTGCCGCAAAATTAAGCAGGTGGTTGAAGAGGTCCAGCAGGTCCATGAGGGGCTGTGAGTGAGCGCAAGGCCATGTGGCGGCACATATGGCTGTCATAGGGAAAGCCATTTGCCCCTCGGCAAACCTCGCCCGGCTGCTGATTTTATAATCATGGACATGTCAGTCTGGGCTCTCGGCTTGAACCACACGACCGCGCCGCTCGATCTGCGCGGTCGTTTCGCGTTCGCGCTCGACCAGATCGCCCCGACGCTGCACAGCCTGCGCAGCTCTTTCGCCGGCAACAGCAGCCACCCGCAGGTCGAGGCCGCGATCATCTCGACCTGCAACCGCACCGAGATTTATTGCGCCTCCGAGCACATCGCGCTCGACCACACCTTCGGCTGGCTGGCCCAGAGCGGCGGCGTAGCCCCCGCCCTGCTGCGCTCGCACGCCTACACCCTGCACGACGACGAAGCCGCGCGCCATGCCTTCCGCGTGGCCAGCGGGCTCGACTCCATGGTGCTGGGCGAAGCCCAGATCCTCGGCCAGATGAAAGACGCCGTGCGCGCGGCCGAAACCGCCGGCGCACTCGGCAGCACGCTCAACCAGCTGTTCCAGCGCTCGTTCGCGGTCGCCAAGGAAGTGCGCACCGCGACCGAGATCGGCGCGCATTCGATCAGCATGGCCGCCGCCGCCGTGCGCCTGGCCGGCCAGCTGTTCGAAGACCTGCGCAAGACCCGCGTGCTGTTCGTCGGCGCGGGCGAAATGATCGACCTCGCGGCCACGCACTTCGCGGCCAAGGAACCCAAGGCCATCGCCATCGCCAACCGCACGCTGGAACGCGGCGAAAAGCTCGCCTCGCGCTTCGGCGGCGAAGCCATGCGGCTGGCCGACCTGCCGGCGCGGCTGGCCGAATTCGACATCGTCATCAGCTGCACCGCGAGCACGCTGCCGATCATCGGCCTGGGCGCCGTGGAGCGCGCGCTCAAGGCGCGCAAGCACCGCCCGATGTTCATGGTCGACCTGGCCGTACCGCGCGACATCGAGCCCGAAGTGAAGGCGCTTGAGGACATCTACCTGTACACCGTGGACGACCTCGCCCAGGTGGTGCAGCAGGGCCAAGCCAACCGCCAGGCCGCCGTGGCGCAGGCCGAGGTCATCATCGACGCCGGCGTGCAGAGCTTCATGCACTGGCTGGGCCAGCGCGGCACCGTGCCGCTGATCCAGCAGCTCAACGCGCAGGCCGACGAATGGCGCGCCACCGAAATGGCCCGCGCGCGCAAGCTGCTGGCCAAGGGCGAATCGGTCGAGGCCGTGCTCGAAGCCATGTCTCGCGGCCTCACGCAGAAGATGATGCATGGCGCCATGGCCGAGCTGCACGCGGGCGATGCCGCCTCGCGCGAACAGACGGCGCAGACGCTGTCGCGCCTGTTCCTGCGCAAAGAGCGTTAGCGACGACGCGCGTCGATGGCCCCGCCCGCCGCGCGGGCCGCGGTCTTCGTTCATGCGCCCTGCCGCTGCACTGCGGCGTTCCCCTCCCCATTTTTCGAGCCCCTTCCGTCGTGAAATCCTTTCTGCGCCACCAACTCGAACGCTACGCCCAACGCCTGGGCGAGCTCGACTTCCTGCTCTCGCGCGAAGACATCATGAGCGACATGGCGCAGTACCGCACCATCTCGCGCGAGCATGCCGAGGTCACGCAGATCGCCGGCCGCTACGAGCGCTTCAAGCAGCGCGAGGCCGACATCGCGGGCGCGAAGGAAATGCTCGACGACCCCGACATGGCCGAGATGGCCAGGGAAGAAATCGCCGGCGCCGAGGCCGAGTTGGTGCAGCTCGAAGACGAGCTGCAGCGCCTGCTGCTGCCCAAAGACCCCGACGATGCGCGCAACGCCTTCATGGAAATCCGCGCCGGCACGGGCGGCGACGAATCGGCGCTGTTCGCGGGCGACCTGCTGCGCATGTACACGCGCTACTGCGAGCGCGCCGGCTGGCGCTGCGAGGTGGTGAGCGAAAGCGAGAGCGAGCTCGGCGGCTACAAGGAAGTGGTGATCCGCATCGTGGGCGACGACGTGTTCGGCCACCTGCGCTTCGAGTCGGGCGGCCACCGCGTGCAGCGCGTGCCGGCCACCGAGACGCAGGGCCGCATCCACACCAGCGCGTGCACGGTCGCCGTGCTGGCCGAGCCCGACGAGACCGTGGCGGTGCAGATCAACCCGGCCGACCTGCGCATCGACACCTACCGCGCCAGCGGCGCCGGCGGCCAGCACATCAACAAGACCGACTCGGCCGTGCGCATCACGCACATCCCGACCGGCATCGTGGCCGAGTGCCAGGACGACCGCAGCCAGCACCGCAACAAGGCGAAGGCGCTGCAGGTGCTGTCGGCGCGCATCCAGGAAAAGGAGCGCAGCGAGCGCGCCGCCAAGGACGCCGCCATGCGCAAGGGCCTGATCGGCAGCGGCGACCGCTCGGACCGCATCCGCACCTACAACTTCCCGCAGGGCCGGCTCACCGACCACCGCATCAACCTCACGCTCTACAAGCTGCTCGCCATCATGGAAGGCGACCTGGGCGACGTGCTCGAGGCGCTGCGTGCCGCACGCGAGGCCGAGCAGCTGGCCGAGCTGGAATCGAGCCTGCCCGCGTGATGACCGACGCCGCCGCACCGTCCACCGTGGCGCAGGCACTGGCCGCGGCCATGGCCCTGGGCATCGATCGCCTGGACGCCCAGCTGCTGCTGCTGCACGCGCTGGGCCGCCCCGTGAACGACCGCGCCTGGCTGCTCGCGCACGACACCGATTCGTTTCCCGGCGAGGCCTGGCCCGCGTTCGCGCGCCAGCTGTCGCGCCGCACGGCGGGCGAGCCTGTCGCCTACCTGCTGGGCGAGAAGGAATTCCACGGCCTGCAGCTGCAGGTCGACGCCCGCGTGCTGGTGCCGCGCCCCGACACCGAGACGCTGGTCGAGTGGGCCCTGGCCTGCCTTGCATCTCCGGACAGCCGCCCGGCCCCGCGCGTGCTCGACCTCGGCACGGGCAGCGGCGCGATCGCGCTGGCGCTGCAGCATGCACGCCCCGATGCGCAGGTCGACGCGGTCGACGCCAGCGCCGACGCGCTCGCGGTGGCCCGAGCCAACGCGCAGCGCCTGGGCCTGCCGGTGCGCTTCACCGAATCGAGCTGGCTCGACGGCGCCGCCGACGGCTACGCGGTCATCGCCAGCAACCCGCCGTACATCGCCGCCGGCGATCCGCACCTGCCCGCGCTGCGCCACGAGCCGACCCGCGCGCTGGTCGCCGGCGCCGACGGCCTGGACGACATCCGCCAGATCGTGCGCGACGCTCCCGCCCACCTGGCCGACGGCGGCTGGCTGCTGCTGGAGCACGGCCACGACCAGGCCGAGGCGGTGCGCCAGCTGCTGGCCGAACGCGGCTTTGCCGAGGTGCAAAGCCGTGACGACCTCGCCGGCATCGCGCGCTGCTCCGGCGGCATCTGGCGCACGGTGAAATAATCCCCCCAGCCCACTTTTCTTCAGGAGTCCCCATGTCCGACGCTCAACAACGCATCGACGACCTCGTCAAGTCCAACGAACTCGTGCTCTTCATGAAGGGCAACGCCAGCTTCCCGATGTGCGGTTTCTCGGGCCGCGCCATCCAGATCCTCAAGGCCGTGGGCGTCGACACCAAGACGCTCAAGACCGTCAACGTGCTCGAAGACGACGGCATCCGCCAGGGCATCAAGGAATACAGCAACTGGCCCACCATCCCCCAGCTCTACGTGAAGGGCGAATTCGTGGGCGGCTCGGACATCATGATGGAGATGTACGAGTCGGGCGAGCTGCAGCAGGTGATCGGCGGCGGCGCGTCCGCCTGAGTCTTCCGCTCCCCGTTTGACGGGCGCCGCGCCCCGCGCGCGCCCGGACCCGGTGCCAGTCATGGCACCATGGCGGTCTACGACGTGCCGCCATGACCCTCACCCAAAGCCTGCTCATCATCGCGCTGCTGATCGCGATGAGCGCCTTCTTCTCCCTCGCCGAAATCTGCCTGGCCGCCTCGCGCCGCCTGCGTCTGCGCCAGATGGCCGACGAGGGCGACCCGCGCGCGGAAAAGGTGCTGCGCGTGCAGGAGCAGCCGGGCCACTACTTCACCGTGGTGCAGATCGGCCTGAACGCCGTGGCGATCCTCGGCGGCGTGGTGGGCGAAGGCTCGCTGAGCCCGTATTTCGCCCGCTTCTTCGAGAACTGGCTGAGCGTGGAGGTGGCGGCCAACATCGCCTTCCTGTGCTCGTTCGTGATCGTGATCGCGGTGTTCCTGGTGTTCGCCGACCTGTTCCCCAAGCGCCTGGGCATGAGCGCACCCGAGCGGCTCGCGGTGCGCATCGTCGGGCCGATGCTGCTGCTGATCACCGCCTTCAAGCCGCTGGTGTGGTTCTTCACGCGCGCGACCGACCTCTTGTTCAAGGTGCTGGGCATGCCGATGGCGCGCGACGACAAGATCACCTCGGCCGACATCCTGGCCATGACCGAGGCCGGCGCGCAGGCCGGCGTGCTGGCGGCGCGCGAGCAGCAGGTGATCGCCAACGTGTTCGAGCTGGACACGCGCCTCGTCAGCAGCGTGATGACCGCGCGCGAAAGCATCGCCTGGTTCCTGCACGATGACCCCGAGTCGGTGCTGCGCGCGCGCATCGTGGCCGAGCCCTATTCCGCCTACCCGGTGTGCGACGGCGACATCGACCACGTGCTGGGCTACGTGGATGCCAAGGACATGTTCCAGCGCGTGCTCAGCGGCCAGCCGCTGGCCTTCGACCAGGGCCTGACGCTGCACAAGGCCCTGGTGATTCCCGACCGCCTCTCGCTCACCGAGGTGCTCGAGCAGTTCCAGCAGGCGCACGAAGACTTCGCGATCATCGTCAACGAGTACAGCCTGGTGGTGGGCGTGATCACGCTCAACGACGTGATGAGCACGGTGATGGGCGACCTGGTGTCGACCTCGACGCCCGAAGAAGAGCAGATCGTGAAGCGCGACGAGAACTCGTGGCTGATCGACGGCATCACGCCCATCCAGGACGTTCAGCGCGCCCTGCACATCGACGAGCTGCCGCATGCCGAGGAGTACGAAACGCTGGCGGGCTTCCTGATGGTGATGCTGCGCCGCGTGCCCAAGCGCACGGACAGCGTGACCTGGGGCGGCTACACCTTCGAGGTGATGGACGTCGACAGCTACCGCATCGACCAGGTGATGGTCACCAAGGGCTCGGCGACCGCCAAGGCGGTGGTCGCCGACTGAGCGACGACCTTCAGGCCGCCGAGCGGTCCCTGTCGACGTACGCCCAGAGCCGCTGGTTCGCGAACACCGCGTTCGGGTACGGCGCGCGGCCCCGGCTGCCGTTGTAGCGGCCCAGCGTCATGAACAGGTCGCCCTTCTCGCGGTCGAGGTAGTGGCGCAAGATCACGCAGCCGAAACGCAGGTTGGTCTGCATGTGGAACAGCTTGGCCGAATCGCTGTCGCCGATCACGCGGGTCCAGAACGGCATCACCTGCATGTAGCCGCGCGCGCCCGCACTGGAAACCGCGAACTTGCGGAAGTTGCTCTCGACCTGGATCAGGCCCAGCACCAGGCTCACGTCAAGCCCCGAGCGCTTGGCCTCGTACCAGACGGTTTGCAGGAACTCGATGCGCGTGGCCGGGTCGGCGACCTTCTTGCGCAGGCGCTCGCTCATCTCGCCGAGCCACCGCAGGTACGCGAGGCGGGCCTCGGTGTCGGCGAACTGCGGCACCGGCGGCGCCTTGTTGTGGATGGCCGAGCTCAGCGCGGTGCGCACCGAGTCGATCAGCGGCTCTTCGATCTGCGCACCGGCCCAGGCCGTTTGCGGCAGCGACAGAGCAGTGAGGGCACCGGCGACGGCGCTGCCCAGCAGGCAGCTGCGTCGCGAAAGGCCCCCCGCCACGCTCATGCCGCGAGCTTGCCGGCGATGAAGTCGGCGACGCCGGCCGCGGGCACCTTGGTGGCGGCGGTGTCGCGCCGGCCCTGGTACTCGAGCTGGCCTTCCTTGAGACCACGGTCGGAGATGACCACGCGGTGCGGCACGCCGATCAGTTCCCAGTCGGCGAACATCGCGCCGGGGCGCTCGCCGCGGTCGTCGAGCAGCACGTCGACGCCCTTGGCCAGCAGTTCTTCGTAGAGCGCTTCGGCCGCGACCTTGACCTCGGGGCTGCGGTCCATGCCGATCGGGCAGACCACGACCGTGAACGGTGCCAGCGCGTCGGGCCAGATGATGCCGCGCTCGTCGTGGTTCTGTTCGATGGCGGCGGCCGGCAGGCGCGTGATGCCGATGCCGTAGCAGCCCATCTCGAGGAACTGCGGCTTGCCGCCTTCGTCGAGGTAGGTGGCGTTCATGTCCTTGCTGTACTTGGTGCCGAGCACGAAGACGTGGCCCACCTCGATGCCGCGCTCGATGGCCAGCACGCCCTTGCCGTCGGGCGAGGCATCGCCGGCGACCACGTTGCGCAGGTCGGCGACCAGGTCGGGCTCGGGCAGGTCGCGGCCCCAGTTGACGCCGGTCATGTGGAAGTCGATCTCGTTGGCGCCGGTGATCCAGTCGGCCAGCACGGCGGCCTCGCGGTCGGCCACGAGCTTGACGGGCTTCTTGAGGTTCAGCGGGCCGAGGTAGCCCGGCTTGCAGCCGAAGTGCTCGTCGATCTCGGCGGTGGTGGCAAAGCGGAAGCCCTTGTCCAGGCCAGGCAGCTTGCTTACCTTGATCTCGTTCATGTCGTGGTCGCCGCGCAGCAGCAGCAGCCAGATCTGCGCGCCCTTGACGTTGCCGGCGTCGTCGAGGATGTCGGTGGCCAGCACCAGCGACTTGACCGTGGTGGCCAGCGGCACGCCGAGCAGTTCGGCCACGTCGGCGCAGGTGCTCTTGCCGGGCGTGGGCGTCTTCTCGAGCGCGTTGGCGGCGGCAGGACGCGGGCCCGCCGGGGCCAGGGCCTCGGCCTTTTCCATGTTGGCGGCGTAATTGCTGTCGGGGCAGTAGACGATGGCGTCTTCGCCGGTGGCGGCGATCACCTGGAACTCTTCGCTCAGGTCGCCGCCGATGGCGCCGCTGTCGGCCGCCACGGCGCGGTAGCGCAGGCCGAAGCGGTCGAAGATGTTGCGGTAGGCCTGGGCCATCACCTGGTAGCTGGCCTTGGCCGCGTCGAGGTCGCGGTCGAAGCTGTAGGCGTCCTTCATGATGAACTCGCGCCCGCGCATCAGGCCGAAGCGCGGACGGCGCTCGTCGCGGAACTTGGTCTGGATCTGGTAGAAATTCTTCGGCAGCTGCTTGTAGCTGCGGATTTCCTGGCGCGCGATGTCGGTCACCACCTCTTCGCTGGTCGGCTGGATCACGAAGTCGCGGTCGTGGCGATCCTTGATGCGCAAGAGCTCGGGGCCCATCTTCTCGAAGCGCCCGGTCTCCTGCCAGAACTCGGCCGGCTGCACCACGGGCATCGTGAGCTCGACGGCGCCGGCGCGGTTCATTTCCTCGCGCACGATGGCCTCGACCTTGCGGATCACGCGCAGGCCCATGGGCATGTACGTGTAGATGCCCGTGCCGAGCTTCTTGATCATGCCGGCCCGCATCATGAGGCGGTGGCTCGCGACCTCGGCGTCAGCGGGCGCTTCCTTCAGGGTGGAGACAAAGAATCGGGAAGCTTTCATCGGGATCGCGCAGGTGGGTTCGAAGTGAGGAGGGAGACAGGCACCCCGGAGAGACCCTGAGAGCCCGGAACCGGTCGCTTGCCGAGTGCAACCCGGCATGCATAATCGACTCAGTTCAAAAATTGGGGTTTGATTATGCTCGACCGGGACGGCTTCAGGCCCAACGTCGGCATCATCCTGCTCAACCAGAGAAACCAGGTTTTCTGGGGCAAGCGCATACGCACGCATTCCTGGCAGTTTCCGCAAGGCGGCATCGACCGTGGCGAAAGTCCCGAGCAAGCCATGTTCCGGGAACTGCACGAGGAAGTCGGGCTCCACCCGGAGCATGTGCGCATCGTGGCCCGTACCCGCGACTGGTTGCGCTACGAGGTGCCGGATCGGTTCATCCGCCGTGACGCACGGGGCCACTACAAAGGCCAGAAGCAGATCTGGTATCTGCTGCAACTTGTCGGCCACGACTGGGATCTCAACCTGCGTGCCACCGACCATCCCGAATTCGACGCCTGGCGCTGGCATGACTACTGGGTCCCGCTCGACGTGGTCGTCGAGTTCAAGCGCGGCGTCTACGAGATGGCGCTTACCGAGCTTGCTCGCTACCTGCCCCGGCAGGATTTCCGCAACCGCTTCCTGCGCAGCAACGTGCGCGCCCGAGAATTCGAGCGCCACACGCTGGACCATGGAGCACCTGCGGGCCTCGACCTGCCGCCCGGCGGCAGCTTCGACCCGCATCCCGACATTCCTTCTGCGAGCGATGAACCTCCTCCCAAGAACAGCGCGCCTTCTTCTTTCCCGACGCCACGCTGAGCGTGCGCTCGTCATCGCCTGCGTCAGCCTGCTGGCCGCCTGCGCCTCCCGCGGCTACGACACCGACAACCCCGACTGGGCCCAGGCCGGCATGCCGCCGGCGCCCAAGAGCACCGAGCAGGACAAGGAGTGGGAAGAAACCGCGGTGCCGCCGCCGCCCGCCTTCAGCGAAAGCCGTCTGCTGCCGATCGCGATGCCGCCCTACATGACGCTGAAGTTCGGCGTCGACCCGAACACCATCGCCATCACGAAGGACGGCATCGTGCGCTACGTGGTGGTGGCACAGAACCGGGCCGGTGGCGCCGTCAATGCGTTCTACGAAGGCGTGCGCTGCTCGACAGCCGAGATGAAGAGCTATGCCCGCTACAACAACGGCGCCTGGCAGGAAACGAAGTCGCCCGAGTGGAAGCGCGTGAAGGACATGAACTCCAGCTACGTGCCGGCGCTGGCGTCGCAGGGCCTGTGCCGCGGCAACGCACCGCGCAGCTCGGTCAACGAGATGGTGCAGAACATCCGCAACCCGCTGCGCGAACTGCCCTGATGCGACGGCGGGGCACGGCGCCCCGCCCTGAAGATCAACCGGGCATCAGCACCATGTTGTCGCGGTGCACCATCTCCGGCTCGGCCGCGTAGCCCAGCAGCCGCTCGAACTCGGCCGAAGGCTTGCGGCACAGCAGCCGGGCCTCCACGCTCGAATAGTTGGCCAGCCCGCGGGCCAATTCGACGCCGTCGACGTCGCGCACCGCGATCACGTCGCCGCGCGAGAACTCACCCGACACGCCCGTCATGCCGATCGGCAGCAGGCTCTTGCCTTCGCCGCGCACCTTGGCAGCCGCACCGGCATCGACGATGACGGCACCACGCAGTTGCAGGTGATCGGCCATCCAGCGCTTGCGTGCCTGGTGCTTGGCGGTCTGCGCCACCAGCAGCGTGCCGATGGATTCGCCGCGCGTGAGCCGCAGCAGCGCGTCGGCTTCGCGGCCCCAGGCGATGACCGTGGAAGCGCCGGACCCCGCCGCGCGCTTGGCCGCGAGGATCTTGGTGATCATGCCGCCGCGCCCGATGCTCGAGCCGGCGCCGCCCGCCATGGCTTCGAGCGCCGGGTCGCCCGCGGCGGCCTCGTGCACGAATTTCGCGCCTGGGTCCTTGCGCGGGTCGGCCGTGTACAGGCCTTTCTGGTCCGTCAGGATGATCAAGGCATCCGCTTCGACCAGGTTGGCGACCAGGGCGCCGAGCGTGTCGTTGTCGCCGAACTTGATCTCGTCGTTGACCACGGTGTCGTTCTCGTTGATCACCGGCACCACGCCCAGGCGCAGCAAAGTGACGAGGGTCGAACGTGCATTGAGGTAGCGCTCGCGGTCCGCGAGATCGGCGTGCGTCAGCAGCACCTGCGCGCTGCCGATCTGGTTCTCGCGCAGCTTGGTCTCGTACATCTGGGCCAGGCCCATCTGCCCGACGGCCGCCGCCGCCTGAAGCTCGTGCACTTCGTGCGGACGGGTCTTCCAGCCCAGGCGCTTCATGCCCTCGGCGATCGCGCCGCTCGACACCATGACCACTTCGCGCCCGTCGCGCACCAGCTCGGCCAGTTGCCGGCACCACTCGCCGATGGCACCTTCGTCGAGGCCGCGCCCCTCGTTGGTCACGAGGCTGGAGCCCACCTTGACGACGATACGGCGGGCATCCCGCAAGGCAGTGGAACCGGAATTCGAGGTCATGAAGAAAGAAGGCGTGTTTCAGGAATGCAGCCTGCGCTGCTTGCTATCCATTTTGCAGCACCGAAGGTGCCGCGACGCCCTCAGTTTCCTTCGGGCGGCAGCGGAACGAAGCGCGGATCGACCACGACGGTTTCGTGCTCGGCCACCTGCTGCGCCTTGACCTGCTGGTACACGGCCTTGATCAGGTGCTCGCAGCCTTCGCGCGTGAGCGCCGAGATCTCGAAGACCGGGCCCTTGAAGCGCAGGCGCTTGACGAAGTCCTTGACGCGCGCGGCGCGCTCGTCGTCCGGCACCATGTCCAGCTTGTTCAGCACCAGCCAGCGCGGCTTCTCGTGCAGCGCCGCGTCGTACTTCTTGAGCTCGGCCACGAGCGCCTTGGCCTGGGCGACCGGATCGACGCTGTCGTCGAACGGCGCCATGTCGACCACGTGCAGCAGCAGGCGGGTGCGCTGCAGGTGACGCAGGAACAGGTGACCGAGACCGGCGCCTTCCGAGGCACCCTCGATCAGACCGGGCAAATCGGCCACCACGAAGCTCTGCTCGGGGCCGACGCGCACGACGCCGAGGTTCGGGTGCAGCGTGGTGAAGGGGTAGTCGGCAATGCGCGGGCGGGCGTTCGAAACGGCGCTGATCAGCGTCGATTTACCGGCATTCGGCATACCCAGCAGGCCCACGTCGGCCAGCACCTTGAGTTCGAGCTTGAGGCTCTTTTTCTCACCGGGCCAGCCGGGCGTCTTCTGGCGCGGCGCGCGGTTGATCGCGCTCTTGAAGCGCATGTTGCCGAAGCCGCCGTCGCCGCCCTTGGCGATGGTGATGACCTCGCCGTCCTTGAGCAGCTCGTACAACACCTCACCCGTTTCAGCGTCGGTGATGATCGTGCCGACGGGCATCTTGAGGACGATGTCGTCGCCGGCGGCGCCGAACATGTCGGAGCCCATGCCGTGCTCGCCGCGCTTGGCTTCGTGCCGGCGCGAGTAGCGGAAATCGACCAGGGTGTTGAGGTTCGAGTCGGCCACTGCGAACACGTGGCCGCCACGGCCGCCGTCGCCGCCGTTGGGGCCGCCGAACTCCTTGTATTTCTCATGACGGAACGACACGCAGCCGTTGCCGCCATCGCCCGCGGCGATGTCGATGAAGGCTTCGTCGACGAACTTCATGGGGTGTCCAGTTTACAAATGAAGAAGCCCCGGCAATGCGGGGCCTCGGAAAGATCGAAGTGACTGCGGGGCTTAGGCCGCGGGCGTCACGTTGACCATGTGCTTGTTCAGCGCACCCTTGTGACCGAACGACACGTGGCCGTCGACCAGGGCGAAGAGCGTGTGGTCCTTGCCCACGCCGACGTTCACGCCGGGGTGGAACTGGGTGCCGCGCTGGCGCACGATGATCGAGCCTGCGCTGATCAGTTCGCCGCCGAAGGCCTTCACGCCAAGCATCTTGGGCTTGGAATCGCGCCCGTTTCGCGTGGAGCCGCCGCCTTTTTTCTGTGCCATGGAATGTGCTCCTTAGCCGGCGATCGCGCCAATTTGCAGTTCGGTGAACTGCTGGCGATGGCCTTGACGTTTCTGATAGTGCTTGCGACGGCGCATCTTGAAGATGCCGACCTTGTCGTGCTTGCCGTGCGACAGTACCGTGACTGTCACCGTTGCGCCGGACACCAGGGGCGTACCAACCTTGATTTCAGCGCCGTTTCCGACAGCCAGAACCTGGTCGATCACGATTTCCTGGCCTACGTCCGCAGCAATCTGTTCTACTTTAATTTTTTCGCCGGAAGCAACGCGATATTGCTTGCCGCCGGTTTTTATGACCGCGTACATGTAAACCTCTTAGAAATGAGTCTCCGCAGCGAATTCCGCAGAGCCCAAGATTATAGCGCGGTTTGCGGACACTCACCACCCCGATGCTGAGACGCTCCAGGGAATCGTGCACGGCTCCCTATAATTCCCGCGTTCCGGCCTCCAGGGCCGCCCTCATCCTCGCAGCGCCCCGCGCCTTCGCTTTGCCAGTTCCCGCCGCCGACACCTCCCCCACCGCCACCGTGCTGGACCTGATTGCCGGCGACATGGTCGAAGTCGACCGTGTGATCGCCCAACGCCTGAACACCGGCGTTCCGCTGGTCAGCCAGGTTTCGCAATACATCATCTCGGCCGGCGGCAAGCGGCTGCGGCCGGCGCTGCTGCTGCTCATGGCAGGCGCGCTCGGCTACACGGGCGAACAGCGCTTCAACCTGGCGGCCGTGGTGGAGTTCATCCACACCGCGACCCTGCTGCACGACGACGTGGTCGACGAATCGACCCTGCGCCGAGGCCGCGCCACCGCCAACGAATCCTTCGGCAACCCCGCCAGCGTGCTGGTGGGCGACTTCCTGTATTCGCGCGCCTTCCAGATGATGTTGGATGCAAACAACATGCGCATCATGCAGATCCTGGCCGAAGCGACCAACGTGATCGCGGAAGGCGAGGTGCTGCAACTGATGAACATGCACGACGCCTCGCTGGACGAAGCGGCGTACCTGCGCGTGATCCGCTCCAAGACCGCCAAGCTCTTCGAGGCAAGCACCCGGCTGGCGGCCGTGCTGGCCGGCACGACGCCCGAAGTCGAAGAGGCCTGCGCCACCTACGGACAAGCGCTGGGCACCGCCTTCCAGGTGATCGACGATGTGCTCGATTACGCAGGCGATGCCCAGGAAACCGGGAAGAACGTCGGCGACGACCTGCGCGAAGGCAAGACCACTTTGCCGCTGATCTTTGCCATGCAACGCGGCACCCCTGAGCAGAGCGCACTGGTGCGCGCCGCCATCGAGGCCGGCGACACCGCACAGCTGGGAAAAATCGTCGAGATCGTTCGCGAAACCGGCGCGCTGGAAGCCTCACGCGCGGCTGCTGCGGCAGAGGCCGAACGCGCAATTCATGCATTGCGCGACCTCCCGTCGAATTTGCACGCTTCAGGTTTGCTACAATTAGCGGCTCAGTTGCTTGAGCGACGTGCCTGAAACACCTCCACAGAGTTGGCATCTAGGACGAGTTCTTTTTCTTGCAACCAATCGGGGTGTAGCTTAGCCTGGTAGAGCGCTACGTTCGGGACGTAGAGGCCGGAGGTTCGAATCCTCTCACCCCGACCAGTTTTTCTCGACTGGTCCAGTTAATGTCAGCCCCTGTTGCTGTGTAACGATTTACAGCACAGGCGTGTTCAGCGATGATCGTGAAGCACTTTTTCACATCTTTTGCATTCGCTGAATGGCCGCTGCCGAAATTCCCGTTAAAGAAACTACGCAGATAGCCCTTCCCGGCCTGGCGCGCGCCCTCGTGTCGGCCGGCAAGCTCGCGGCGAAGACAGCCGAAGACATCTATCAGAAGTCGCTGAGCGGCCGCACCAGCTTCATCGCCGAACTGACCGGCACCGGCGCCGTTTCGGCTGCGGACCTCGCCCACACCCTGTCGAGCGCCTTCGGAGCCCCGCTGCTCGACCTCGATGCCATCGATCACCAGCGCCTGCCCAAGGACCTGCTCGATCCGAAGCTCTGCCATGCGTACCGCATCGTCGTTCTCAGCAAGCGCAACAACCGCCTGATCGTCGCGACGGCCGACCCGTCGGACCAGCAGGCCGCGGAAAAAATCAAGTTCGCGTCGCAGATGGGCGTGGACTGGGTCATCGCCGAGTACGACAAGCTCTCGCGCATGATCGAAGCCGCCGCTGCGAGCGCGGCTGAAACCATCAACAGCATCGTCGGCACCGAGTTCGAGTTCGACGACGTCACGGCCGACACCTCGGGCGATGCCAACGAGCAGGCCATTGCCGAAGTCGAAGACGCACCCGTGGTGCGCTTCCTGCACAAGATGCTGCTCGACGCCGTGAGCATGCGGGCCTCGGACATCCACTTCGAGCCCTACGAACACCACTACCGGGTGCGCTTTCGAGTCGACGGCGAGCTGCGAGAAATCGCCAGCCCACCCACGGTCATCAAGGACAAGCTGGCCTCGCGCATCAAGGTCATTTCGCGGCTCGACATCTCGGAGAAGCGCGTGCCGCAGGACGGCCGCATGAAGCTCAAGATCGGCCCCGATCGCGTGATCGACTTCCGCGTGAGCACGCTGCCCACGCTGTTCGGCGAGAAGATCGTCGTGCGTATCCTGGACCCGAGCAGCGCGCGCATGGGCATCGACGCCCTGGGCTACGACGCCGACGAAAAGGAACGGCTCCTCCACGCCATCGGCCGCCCCTATGGCATGGTGCTGGTGACCGGCCCCACGGGCTCGGGCAAGACCGTGTCGCTATACACCTGCCTGAACCTGCTCAACCAGCCGGGCGTCAACATCGCGACGGCAGAAGACCCGTCGGAAATCAACCTGCCCGGCGTCAACCAGGTCAACGTCAACGAGAAGGCCGGCCTCACCTTCGCGGCGGCGCTGCGCGCCTTCCTGCGACAGGATCCCGACATCATCATGGTCGGCGAAATCCGCGACCTCGAAACCGCAGACATCTCGATCAAGGCCGCGCAGACCGGCCACCTGGTGCTGTCGACGCTGCACACCAACGACGCCCCGACCACGCTCACGCGCATGCGCAACATGGGGATCGCGCCCTTCAACATCGCATCGAGCGTGATCCTGATCACCGCGCAACGCCTCGCGCGCCGGCTGTGCATGCTGTGCCGCGCGCCGATCGACATCCCACGCGAAGCCCTGCTCGAAGCCGGCTTCAACGAGGAAGACATCAACGGCACCTGGAAGCCCTACCGCCCGGTCGGCTGCGCCGCCTGCAGCGGCGGCTACAAAGGCCGGGTCGGCATCTACCAGGTGATGCCGATCTCGGAAGCCATCCAGGAAATCATCCTGCGCGATGGCAGCGCACTGGACATCGCGAACCAATCCGAAGCCGAAGGCGTGCGCTCGCTGCGCCAGTCCGGCCTTCGAAAAGTCATGCAGGGCCTCACTTCGCTCGAAGAAGTCGTCGCCTGCACCAACCTATAACGAACACACTGAACCGGAGATCGAATGGCAACAGTGGCATCCTCCCGCTCCCAGGTCACGCACAAGGAATTCGTCTTCGAATGGGAAGGCAAAGACCGCAACGGCAAGCTGGTGCGCGGCGAACTTCGCGCTGCCGGGGAGAACCAGGTGCAGGCGGCCTTGCGTCGCCAGGGCGTACTGGCCTCCAAGATCAAGAAGCGCCGCATGCGCTCGGGCAAGGCGATCAAGCCCAAGGACATCGCGATCTTCACACGCCAGCTCGCGACCATGATGAAGGCGGGCGTGCCGCTGCTGCAGTCCTTCGACATCGTGGGCCGCGGCAACGCGAACGCGAGTGTCGCCAAGCTGCTGAACGACATCCGCAGCGATGTCGAGACCGGCACCTCGCTGTCGGCCGCTTTCCGCAAGTTCCCGAAGTACTTCGACAACCTCTACTGCAACCTGGTGGAGGCCGGCGAGGCGGCCGGTATCCTGGAAGAGTTGCTGGACCGTCTCGCAACCTACATGGAGAAGACCGAGGCGATCAAGTCGAAGATCAAGTCGGCATTGATGTACCCGACCTCGGTGGTCGTCGTGGCCTTCATCGTGGTGGCGATCATCATGATCTTCGTGATCCCCGCGTTCAAGGAGGTGTTCACCTCCTTCGGTGCCGACCTGCCCGCGCCGACGCTGATCGTGATGGGAATCAGCGAGTTCTTCGTTTCCTACTGGTGGTTGATCTTCGGCGTGCTAGGCGGTGGCATTTATTTCTTCCTACAAGCTTGGAAGCGCAATGAGCGTGTCCAGAAGGTCATGGACCGCCTGTTGCTGCGCCTCCCCATCTTCGGCACGTTGATCGAAAAATCCTGCATAGCCCGCTGGACCCGCACGCTCGCCACCATGTTCGCGGCCGGCGTGCCGCTGGTGGAGGCGCTCGACTCGGTGGGCGGCGCATCGGGCAACTCGGTCTACGGCGATGCCACCGCCAAGATCCAGCAGGAGGTCTCGACCGGCACCAGCCTCACGACGGCCATGACCAACGTCAACCTGTTCCCGTCGATGGTGATCCAGATGACTGCCATCGGCGAGGAGTCGGGCTCGATCGACCACATGCTCGGCAAGGCCGCCGACTTCTACGAGTCCGAAGTCGACGACATGGTCGCCGGCCTCTCCAGCCTGATGGAGCCCATCATCATCGTGTTCCTGGGCGTCATCATCGGCGGCATCGTGGTGTCGATGTACCTGCCCATCTTCAAGCTCGGCCAGGTCGTCTGATGCTGGTGTCGCAAGGGTTCGACACCGCATTGGCCGGTGTGCTGGGGCTATTGATCGGCAGCTTCCTCAACGTGGTGATCTACCGCACCCCGGTCATGATGTACCGGGGCTGGCTGGGCGATGCGGTCGCCAACCTCATGTCGTCGAAGGACATGCCTTCGCTCTGGTCACTGGTCTTCGGTCCGAAGGCCGTGCCGCCCGCAGGGCTCGAGGCGGCCGCCGACAAGGCCGCCGAAGCGCTCGAGAAGCTCCCGCCTTTCGATCTCACGCGCCCCGCCTCGCGCTGCGGCACGTGCGGCCACAAGATCCGCTGGTACCAGAACATCCCCGTGCTCAGCTACCTCGTGCTGCGTGGCCGGTGCGCCAACTGCAAGACCTCGATCAGTCCCCGCTACCCGCTCGTCGAATTGATCACGGGCGCGCTGTTCGCCCTGTGCGCACACCGCTTCGGCATCACTCCTACGGGCGCGCTCTGGGCGGCCTTCGGCGCCCTGCTGATCTGCCAGTTCCTGATCGACTTCGACACCCAGTTCCTGCCCGACGCCCTGAACTACCCGCTGCTCTGGCTCGGCCTGGTCGGTGCCGCCATGGGCTGGACCGGCATCAGCCTGAACGCTGCGGTCTGGGGTGCCGTGTTCGGCTACCTGAGCCTGTGGCTTGTGTACCATGCCTACCGCCTGGCCACAGGCAAGGAAGGCATGGGACATGGGGACTTCAAACTGCTCGCTGCTCTGGGCGCCTGGCTCGGCGCCGACTACCTCATTGCGATCATCCTCGTCTCGTCGGTGGTGGGCGCCGTGATCGGCCTCACGCTGCGCTTCGCCGGCAAGCTGGCCCACAAGGACATTCCCATCGCCTTCGGCCCCTTCCTGGCCGGCGCCGGCCTGATCTGCCTCGTGGCCGGTCCCGCCGTCGTCAAGCAGTGGATTCCCTTCGCCTTCCCTTTCGGGGCCCTGGCCCTTTGAGAACGACAGCGGCATGGCGGTGAAGCGCATCGGCCTGACCGGCGGCATCGGCAGCGGCAAGAGCACGGTCGCATCGCTGCTGGAGGCCGAAGGTGCGGTGCTGGTCGACACCGACGCCATCGCGCGCCGCATCGCGCAGGCCGGCGGCATCGCGATGCCCGCCATCGAGGCCGCATTCGGCGCCTCGGTCATCGCGCCCGACGGCGGCCTCGACCGGGCCGCCATGCGCCAGCTGGTGTTCGCCGACGCGGGCGCCAAGGCCCGCCTCGAAGCGATCCTGCATCCGCTGATCGGCACCGAGACGCAACGCCAGGCCGCCGCAGCGGGCGACGATGCGGTCGTCGTGTTCGACGTCCCGCTGCTGGTCGAATCCGGCCGCTGGCGCGCCCTCGTGGACCGCGTGCTGGTGGTCGATGCCCGCGAAGACACGCAGCTGCAGCGTGTGATGGCCCGCTCGGGATGGACGCCCGAGGCCGTGCGCGCCGTGATCGCCCAACAGGCGCCGCGCAAGGCGCGCCGGGCCGCCGCCGACGCCGTGATTTACAACGAGTCGTTGACGCTCGCGGAACTGGGCACCGAGGTGCGGGGTCTCTGGAAGCTGTGGGCTGCGGCCACCACGCGATAATCCGAGACCAGCCGCCCCGGCGGCTCTATAACGATTACGACAAAAAGGCGCTCGCCCCTGCAGTGCCCTCCCCGAGATGCTTTTCAACTCGTATCCCTTCATTTTTGTCTATTTCCCGCTGGTCCTGATCGGGTTCTTCCTGATCGGCAAGCGCAACGCCCGCGCCGCCGCCGGCTTCCTCGGACTGGCCTCGCTGTTCTTCTACGGTTGGTGGAGCGTGCAGGCCCTGCCGCTGCTGCTGGGTTCCATCTGCGTCAACTACTGGTTCGGCCTGCAGCTGACGCCCGCGCCGGGGCGCAACGACCGCAAGCGCAAGACGCTGTTGATCGCCGCGCTGGTGATCAACCTGGGCGTGCTGGCCGTCTTCAAGTACGCCAACTTCTTCCTGGAAAACGTCGATGCGGGGCTGGTCGCCGCGGGTCTCACGCCGATCGATCTGGTGCACATCGTGCTGCCGATCGGCATCTCGTTCTACACCTTCACGCAGATCGCCTTCCTGGTCGACTGCTGGCAGGGCAAGGTGCACGAGCGCAGCTTCATCCACTACGTGCTGTTCGTCACCTACTTCCCGCACCTGATCGCGGGCCCGGTGCTGCACCACGCGCAGATGATGCCGCAGTTCGCGAGCCCCGCGACCTACCGGATGGACCCGAACAAGGTCGCCATCGGCCTGACGATCTTCGTCTTCGGCCTCGCCAAGAAACTGCTGATCGCCGACCCCATGGGGCAGTACGCCGACCTGATGTTCAACGGCGTTCACAAGGGCATCGAGCCCACGCTGTACACCGCGTGGTTCGGTGCACTGGCCTACACGCTGCAGATCTATTTCGACTTCTCGGGCTACTCGGACATGGCCGTCGGCCTCTCGATGTGCCTGGGCGTGCAGCTGCCGCTGAACTTCCGCTCGCCCTACAAGTCGACCAACATCATCGAGTTCTGGCGTCGCTGGCACATCTCGCTGTCCACCTTCCTGCGCGATTACCTCTACGTGCCGCTGGGCGGCAACCGCAAGGGCCCGGCGCGGCGCTACCTGAACCTGTTCCTCACGATGCTGCTGGGCGGCCTGTGGCACGGCGCGGCCTGGACCTTCGTGGTCTGGGGCGCGATGCACGGCGCGTTCCTGATGGTCAATCACCTCTGGAACGCCAAGGTCCGTCGCAACGCCACCCCGGGGCGCATCGCGCGCGTGCTGGGCTGGCTGCTGACCTTCCTGTGTGTGGTGGTGGCCTGGATCGTCTTCCGCGCCGACGGCATGAACACGGCCATGTCCATCTACAAGGGCATGCTGGGCCTGCACGGCGCGCCGGTCTCGGCGTTCAGCGAGTTCGGCAAGGTGCCGTTCCGCAAGCCGGAGTTCTTCCAGCTCATGCTGGTGGCGATCGTCATCTGCCTGACGCTGCCGCCGACCATCACCCTGGAGCGCTGGATTCCCCATCCGAAGTCGATGGCAGGCCGCCCGGTGATGGCCCGCCTGTCGACCGTGGTGCTCGCCATCGGTACCTTCGCACTGTTCGCGTGGTGCGTTTCGAAGCTGGGCGGCTACAGCCCCTTCCTCTATTTCCAATTCTGATTCGACATGACGACGACCACGACGCCCGCGAAAGTCTGGCTGCGGTTCTTCCTCTTCGGCTACTTCGTCCTGATGGCCCTGTGGATCATTTCGCTCACCAGCCCGGTGCCCTACGGCGACCTCACGCGCATCGGACGCCTGTCCGAACGCGAGTTCGGCTGGCGCGATCCGCCGCCCAAGGTCGACCCGGTCTACCTGGCCAGCACGCCCATCGAACAGGCGGACGTGATGGTCGTGGGCGACAGCTTCTCCATGACGCACCGCTGGCAGTCCGTGCTCGCCAAGGCCGGCTACCGGGTCTCGACCTCGTACTGGGGCCAGTACGGCGAATCGCTGTGCGGCGACTTCAGCCAGTGGGTCCACGACTCCGGCTTCAAGGGCAAGCTGGTGATCATCGAAAGCGTGGAGCGCCTGCTGGACATGCGCATGCGCTACAGCGAGCGCTGCAAGGACGGCAAGACCATCTTCCCCTACAGCGCCAAGGCCGAGCCCCTCATCGAGCCCGACGAGACCGTGCCGGCCTTCGCGCCCAACTGGGAAGTGCAGTACATGACCGGCGTCGTGACCTACTACCACACGTGGAAGGCCAAGAACTCGCCGGTAGACACCTATTTCGATCGTGACACCTGGGTAAGGAAAGTCCCCGACGGTTGCAAATTCTTCTCGCATCGCCAGTGCGACCGGATGCCCTTCTTCCAGGAAGACGAGGACAATGGCCCGTTGACCTCCGACACGCTGGCGCGAATGAAGAACTTCACCGCTGCGCACAGCACCATCCCGCTCCTGTGGATGGTGGTGCCCAACAAGACCACGGTCTACCTCAAGCCCGATTTCTCGAAGGACTTCGAAAGCGGCTTCCGCGACGCGAAGCTGGGCCCCGACCTTTACGCCTTCACCCGCGAAAAGCACACGCAGATCCGCGACTTCTACTTCTCGAACGACACGCACATGTCCATGCACGGACAGCTCGCCCTCGGCGAGCGCATGCTGGCCGCGGTGCGTGAAGTGATGCCCACACCCCCTTCCAAATCGCCCTGAAGTTATGATTCCGCGACAGGAAACCGACAAATACGCGTGATCCTCTACGAGTACCCCTTCAACGAGCGCATCCGCACGTACCTAAGGCTGGAGCATCTGTTCCGTCGCCTCGGGGAACTGGTGCCCTCGGAATCGCCGCTTTCGCACCACTACGCCTTGGTCACGATCTTCGAGATCATGGACGTGGCGGCGCGCGCCGACCTCAAGGCCGACGTGCTGCGCGACCTCGACAAGCACAAGAACGTCTTCAACAGCTACCGGGGCAATCCGGCCATCGCCGAGACGGTGCTGAACCAGGTGGTCGACCAGCTCGAACGCAACTTCAGTGCACTCAACGGCGTGGCCGGCAAGGCGGGACAGGCACTCACCGAGAACGAGTGGCTCATGAGCATCCGCAGCCGCGCCGGCATTCCGGGCGGCACCTGCGAGTTCGACCTGCCCGCCTACTACGCGTGGCAGCACCGCACGCCGGCCAGCCGCCGCGCCGACCTGGAGCGCTGGTCGAACACGCTGTCGCCGCTGGCCTCGTCGATCTACCTGCTGCTCAAGCTGCTGCGCGACGCCGACGTGCCCTACAAGGTGATCGCCACCCACGGGCAGTTCCAGCAGAACCTGCCGCAGGGACGCAGCTTCCAGCTGCTGCGGCTGCGCATCGATCCCAAGCTGGGCCTGGTCCCGGAAATCAGCGGCAACCGCCTCATGGTCTCGGTGCGGCTCATGCGGCACGAAGCCGACGACCGCCTGCACCCGAGCACGGAAGACACCCCTTTCGAACTGACCCTCTGCGCGTGAGGCCCGGTGTGAGCAAGAAGAAAGAAGACGAACGCATCGTCCGCTGCCCGACCTGCGGCGGCGACAGCATTTACGCGGAGCGCAACCCGTTCCGGCCGTTCTGCAGCGCACGCTGCAAGGGCATCGACTTCGGCGCCTGGGCGACCGAGGAATTCAGGATGCCGGCGGAGACACCGCCCGACGAAGAGCCCTTCGGCGATCCCAAGCTGCAGCAATAGATTGCATGCACGCCGCCGCAGCCCAGAGCTGTGGGGCCGTCAGTTGGCTGCCGCGGGCTGCACGCCCTCTTCCAGGAACACCTTGTCCAGGTAGGTCGCGAACTGCCGCGTGAACGCGGGCCGCAGATGGCCGTGGTCCTTGTAGGCCGGCGCACCGTCAGGCATCGTCCGCGGGCACTGGCCGTCCTTGCACAGGGCGCCCAGCACGTCGATCGCCTCCGCGCCGCTGGCGGCCGCGATCTGCAGAAGCCGCTGGTTGAGCTTCACCTGGTCGGCGAGCACGGGCGCGGTGGGCGAATTGCCCACCACCGAGAGCGTGCGCAGGCGGCTGCCTTCGATCATGCGGCGAGGTTCGAAGTCGTCGCCCAGCGCGTTGTCCAGCAGCAGATAGACCTTTTTCTTCTGCTTGACCAGCTCGGTCACCCACGCCTGCAGCGCCACCAGCGAGGGCTCGATGCCGGCGCGGTCGCCGCGGGTCAGGGAGAGCGACGCGCCGTTCGCGCGCAGCACGTAGTCCAGCGGGAAATCGCCTGTGAAGTAGCAGTTCCAGCAGCTGCCGATCAGCACCGTGTCGATCTGCGGGTCGCGCGCCATCGCCATCCACTGGTCGCGGGCCGGGCCGCAGCCGGGGTTCTGCTCGGCGAAGACGTTCGGAATGGCCGGGCACGCGCCGTAGGTGAAGAAGTAGGTGGTAGCCATGCGCTCGGGCGCAAGGCGTGCCAGCTCCGCGGCGCGGGGGCCGTATTCGATGACGTGGCTGTCGCCGATCAGCAGCACCTTGCGGGCGCCGTTGCCGATGCGATTCACCGCGTAGGGGCCGAAGTTTTCGGAGGAAAAGCCGGCGTAGTAGTCGCCGTCCACCGTCGCATCGGTCACCTTCTGCAGCAGCTCGCTGTTATGGCGGGCGGGCAAACCGTTGAGCACCGCCACGCCGGCCACGGCCACGAACGCACCGGTGCCCACGAGCGTGCGCAGCATGCCTGCGCCGAGGCGGGCCCGCGTGAAGCGCTCGATGAAGCGGTAGGTCAACCAGGCCAGCAGCACGCTCGCAACCACCATCGTCACGCGCGTGCCCACCGACGGCTCCGCGCCCTTGACGATCCGCGCATACACCAGCAGCGGCCAGTGCCACAGGTACAGCGGATAGCTGATCAGGCCGATCCACACCATCGCGCGGTTCGACAGGAAGTACTTGTTCAGCACGCCCGTCGGGCCGGCCGCGATGCAGCTCACCGCGCCCAGCGTCGGCAGCAGCGCCCACCAGCCGGGGAAGGCCTTGTCGCTGCGGATCATCACGAGGCCCAGCACGATCAGGCCCACGCCCAGCACCGACTGCACATGGCTGCGCCAGACGCTCGGCGCCGACGGCTTCATCCGCATGCAGGCCAGGATGCCGCCCACCATGAGTTCCCAGAAGCGCGAAGCTGGCGAATAGAAGGCCGCCGTGCGGAACGGGTGGATCGTCGTCACGTTGATGAGGAACGACACCACCGCCAGCACCCACAGCACGCGCACGATCGGCCAGCGCCGGCGCCAGGCCAGCCCGAGCAGCAGCGGCCAGAAAATGTAGAACTGTTCCTCGATGCCCAGCGACCACAGGTGCAGCAGCGGCTTGGTCTCGGCGGCCGTGTCGAAGTAGCCGGCCTCGCTCCAGAAGACGAAGTTGGCCACGAAGCCCACGCCGCCCAGCGCCTGCTTGCCCAGCTCGACGAATTCCTTGTTGAGCAGCACGTACCAGCCGAAGGCCAGCACGCCCGCCAGCATCAGCATCAGTGCCGGGAAGATCCGGCGGATGCGCCGTGCATAGAAGTCGCGGTAGCTGAAATCGCCGGCCGCGTGGCTCTGCATGATGATCGTCGTGATCAGGAAGCCCGAGATCACGAAGAAGATGTCGACGCCGATGAAGCCGCCAGGCAGCAGCTTCGGGAACGCATGGAAGATGACGACCGAGGCCACGGCCACGGCGCGCAGGCCGTCGATGTCGGCACGGTACTTGGGATGCATATCTCTTACTTCTGGACCACGGTCGTGCCGTGCGTCGTCAGGCGACGCTCGACACCGCCTCGGCGGCCGACGCGGGCAGGCCGCGTTCCTCGACCAGCCACTGCAGCACCGGCAGCGCGCCCGGCAGCACCGGCGCCACGTCGAGCGGCAGTTGCTGCCAGGCCATGGCCTGGCTTTCGCGCATTTCGAACTCGCCGGTCCAGTCCGTCACCTTGCACCAGTGCAGGCGCACCAGCGCATGCGGGTAGTCGTGCTCCGTGACCTTCCAGACCTCGGCGCCGCCGATGGTGATGCCCAGCTCTTCCTGCAGCTCGCGGCGCAGGGCTTCCTCGACCGTTTCGCCGACCTCGATCTTGCCGCCCGGGAACTCCCAGTAGCCCGCATAGGCCTTGCCTTCGGGGCGCGTGGTGAGCAGCAGCGCCTCGTCGGCCAGACGGATCAGCACGCCGACGGCCACTTCGGTGTGCTTGCGCGCCGATGTCACAGCCTCGCTCACGCGCCGGCCCGCCCTGCGTAGTCGCGCGCGAACTGGTAGGCCACGCGGCCGCTGCGCGAGCCGCGCTCCAGCGCCCACACGAGCGCCTCGGGCCGCGCCGCCGCGATGGCCGCGTCGTCGACACCGAACGACGAGAGCCACTGGCCCACGATCGTCAGGTATTCGTTCTGGCTGAAGGGATAGAAGCTCACCCAGAGGCCGAAGCGCTCCGACAGCGAGATCTTCTCTTCGATCACCTCGCCCGGATGCACCTCACCGTCGTCCGTGTGCTTGTACGTGAGGTTGTCCTTCATGTACTCGGGCAGCAGGTGGCGCCGGTTGCTGGTGGCGTAGATCAGCACGTTGGGCGTCGAGGCGGCAATCGATCCGTCGAGGATCGACTTGAGCGCCTTGTAGCCCGGCTCGCCCTCGTCGAAGCTCAGGTCGTCGCTGAAGACGATGAACTTCTCGGGGCGCTGCGACACCACCTCGACGATGTCGGGCAGGTCGGTGAGCTCGGCCTTGTCGACCTCGATCAGGCGCAGGCCCTGCGGCGCGTAGGCCTGCAGACAGGCGCGGATCAGCGACGACTTGCCCGTGCCGCGCGCGCCGGTCAGCAGCACGTTGTTGGCCGGCTTGCCTTCGACGAACTGGCGCGTGTTGCGCTCGATCTTTTCCTTCTGGACGTCGATTTCCCTCAGCGAATCGAGCGCCATCGTGGCCACGTGCTTCACGGGCTCCAGCACACCATGGCCGGAGCTGCGACGGCGGTAGCGCCACGCGATGGAGGCGCTCCAGTCGGTTGGCGCGGCCAGTGGCTGGGGCAGGATCGATTCGATGCGGCCGATGAGCTGTTCGGCGCGTTCGATGAGCTTCTGGAACTGCTCGTTCATGACCGGTAATCGGCGTTGATGGTCACGTACTCGTGGCTGAAGTCGCAGGTCCACACGGTGTCGCTGGCGGTGCCGCGGCCCAGGCCGATGCGCACGGTGATCTCGCTCTGCTTCATCACGCGCTGGCCGTCTTCCTCGCGGTACGACGGGTTGCGCCCGCCCTTCACCGCCACGTGCACGTCGTCCAGGAACAGGTCGATGCCGGTCTGGTCGAGGTCGGCAATGCCGGCATAGCCGACGGCCGCCAGGATGCGGCCCAGGTTCGGGTCGCTAGCGAAGAAAGCGGTCTTGACCAGCGGCGAATGCGCCACGGCATAAGCCACCTGGCGGCACTCGGCCCCGTCCTTGCCGCCGTCGACCTGGATGGTGATGAACTTGGTCGCGCCTTCGCCGTCGCGCACGATGGCTTGCGCCAGCAGGCGGGCCACGTCGCGCATCGCGGCCACGAGCGCCTGGCCATCGGCCGAGTCGAGCGAGGTGATGGTGGCGTGCGCGGCCTTCTGCGTGGCGATGACCACGAACGAGTCGTTGGTCGAGGTGTCGCCGTCGATGGTCACGCGGTTGAACGAAGCGTCGGCCAGCTGCGTGGCCAGCGGCTGGATCAGCGCGGGGTCGATCTTCGCGTCGGTCGCCATGAAGCCGAGCATGGTCGCCATGTTCGGGCGGATCATGCCGGCGCCCTTGCTGATGCCGGTGATGGTGACCGTGGCGCCGCCGATCTTCACCTGGCGGCTGAACGCCTTGGGGATCGTGTCGGTGGTCATGATGCCTTCGGCGGCACGGGCCCAGTTGTTTTCCGACGCGTCGGCCAGCGCGGCCGGCAGGCCGGCTTCGATGCGGTCCACGGGCAGTGGCTCCATGATCACGCCGGTCGAGAACGGCAGGATCTGCTCGGGTGCCAACTCCAGATGGCGCGCCAGCGCGATGCAGGTCGAGCGCGTGCGCATCAGGCCGTCTTCGCCGGTGCCGGCGTTGGCGTTGCCGGTGTTGATCACCATCGCGCGGATGCCGTAGTTGGCCTTCAGGTGGTCACGGCAGACCTGCACCGGGGCGGCGCAGAAGCGGTTCTGCGTGAACACGCCGCCGACCGCCGAGCCTTCGTCGATCAGCACGACGGTCAGGTCCTTGCGGTTGGCCTTGCGCACGCCGGCTTCGGCCACGCCGATGCGGACGCCGGGCACCGCGAACAAGGCGGCGGGATCGGGAGCGGACAGGTTCACGGGCATGGGATTTCTCTCAATGAAAGGTGCGGGACTTCAGCTCAGTTCAGCTTGCCGTGGCACGCCTTGTACTTCTTGCCGCTGCCGCAGGGGCAGGGGTCGTTGCGGCCGACGCGCGCAAAGGCAGCGGCTTCGGCGCTCAGCGCGCCGGTGCCGACGGCCGCCAGGCGGCGCTGGTTCTCTTCGTCGACGCGCACCTCGACCTCGCCGGTCTCGGTGGGCGCGGTGTAGGTGATGTTCGAGACGTTCTCGCCGCGGCTTTCCATCTCTTCGGCCGCCTGCTCGAGCTGTTCACCCGACTGCACGCGCACCGTCATGAGCTGGCGCGTGACTTCGTTCTTGACCGAGTCGAGCAGCTGGCCGAAGAGCTCGAAGGCCTCGCGCTTGTATTCCTGCTTGGGCTGCTTCTGCGCATAGCCGCGCAGGTGGATGCCCTGGCGCAGGTAGTCGAGCGAGGCCAGGTGTTCGCGCCAGTGGGTGTCGATGCTCTGCAGCAGCACCATGCGTTCGAACTGGGTGAAATTCTCCTGACCGATGAGTGCGACCTTGGCGTCGAAGCTCTCGTTGGCGTAGGCCACGATCTTCTCGACCACTTCCTCGTCGGAGATGGCTTCGGAGGCCTCGACCTGCTGCTTGAGCGGCATGTCGATGCCCCACTCGCTGAACAGGCTCTTCTCGAGGCTGTCGAGGTCCCATTGCTCTTCGACCGATTCGCGCGGCACGTACTGGCGAGCGAGGTCGGTGAAGCAGCCTTCGCGCAGCGCGGCGATCTGCGCCGTGAGGTCAGCCGCGTCGAGGATGTCGTTGCGCTGCTGGTAGATCACCTTGCGCTGATCGTTCGACACGTCGTCGTACTCGAGCAGTTGCTTGCGGATGTCGAAGTTGCGCGCCTCGACCTTGCGCTGCGCGCTCTCGATGCTGCGCGTGACGATGCCGGCCTCGATGGCTTCGCCGTCGGGCATCTTCAGGCGGTCCATGATCGCCTTCACGCGGTCGCCCGCGAAGATGCGCATGAGCGGATCGTCCAGGCTCAGGTAGAAGCGCGAGGAACCCGGGTCGCCCTGGCGGCCCGAACGGCCGCGCAGCTGGTTGTCGATGCGGCGCGACTCATGGCGTTCGGTGGCAATGATGCGCAGGCCGCCCAGCGACTTCACGAACTCGTGGTCCTTGGTCCACTCGGCGCGCACGTGGGCGATGTCGGCCTGCTTGGTGGCTTCGTCGCGGCCTTCGTCGGCCTCGATCGCCTCGATCATCTTCTCGATGTTGCCGCCCAGCACGATGTCGGTACCGCGGCCGGCCATGTTGGTCGCGATGGTGATCATCTTCGTGCGGCCGGCCTGCGCGACGATGTCGGCTTCGCGGGCGTGCTGCTTGGCGTTGAGCACCTGGTGCGGCAGGCCTGCCTTCTCGAGCAGGGCGTCGATGATTTCCGAGTTCTCGATGGACGAGGTGCCCACCAGCACCGGCTGGCCGCGCTCGTAGCACTCGCGGATGTCCTGGATGGCTGCTTCGTACTTCTCGCGCGTGGTCTTGTAGACGCGGTCGAGCTGGTCGTCGCGCTTGCTGATGCGGTTGGGCGGAATGATCGTGGTCTCGAGACCGTAGATTTCCTGGAACTCGTAGGCCTCGGTGTCGGCCGTGCCGGTCATGCCGGCCAGCTTGCCGTACAGGCGGAAGTAGTTCTGGAAGGTGATCGAGGCCAGCGTCTGGTTCTCGGCCTGGATCTCGACGCCTTCCTTGGCTTCCACGGCCTGGTGCAGGCCGTCGCTCCAGCGGCGACCGCTCATGAGGCGGCCGGTGAATTCGTCGACGATGACCACTTCGCCCTGCTGCACCACGTAGTGCTGGTCGCGGTGGTACAGGTGGCGGGCACGCAGCGCGGCATTCAGGTGATGCATCAGCGTGATGTTGGCCGGGTCGTACAGCGACGCGCCTTCGGGAATCAGCTTGAGCTCGCCCAGGATGCGCTCGGCGTTCTCGTGGCCATCTTCGGTCAGGAACACCTGGTGGGTTTTCTCGTCGACCGTGAAGTCGCCGGGCACCGTGACGCCCTCGCCCGTGCGCGGATCGGCTTCGCCTTCCTGCTTCTTGAGCAGCGGCACCACCTTGTTGATCGCCAGGTACAGGTCGGTGTGGTCTTCGGCCTGGCCGCTGATGATCAGCGGCGTGCGGGCCTCGTCGATCAGGATGGAGTCCACCTCGTCGACGATCGCGAAGTTCAGGCCGCGCTGCACCCGGTCGCCGGGCTCGTAGACCATGTTGTCGCGCAGGTAGTCGAAGCCGTACTCGTTGTTCGTGCCGTACGTGATGTCGCTGCTGTAGGCGGCCTGCTTCTCTTCGCGTGGCATCTGCGGCAGGTTGATGCCGACCGACAGGCCCAGGAAGTTGTACAGGCGGCCCATCCAGGTCGCGTCGCGGTTGGCCAAGTAGTCGTTCACCGTGACCACGTGCACGCCCTTGCCGGACAGCGCGTTCAGGTACACGGGCAGCGTGGCGGTCAGCGTCTTGCCTTCGCCGGTGCGCATTTCGGAGATCTTGCCGTTGTGCAGCGCCATGCCGCCGAGCAGCTGGACGTCGAAGTGGCGCATCTTCATGACGCGCTTGGAGCCTTCGCGCACGGTGGCGAAGGCTTCGGGCAACAGGTCGTCGAGCGACTCGCCCTTGGCGATGCGGTCCTTGAATTCCTGCGTCTTGGCGCGCAGCGCGTCGTCGCTGAGCTTTTCGAATTCGGGTTCGAGCGCATTGATGCGCGTCACCGTCTTGCGATACTGCTTGAGGAGCCGGTCGTTGCGACTGCCGAAGATCTGGGTCAGGAAGTTGGTTGCCATGGGCGTGGAGAGGGGCGGGCACCTGACACGACAGGCACTGCGACCGGATTCCCTAAGATATGGTGAAAGCAGTTGGGCGCACCTTCTTCGAATGCAAGCTTCGCAAGTCTCGAAGTCGGATGGCCCCGTTCCGGAACAAACGCCGACGCACGCGTCGGCAAACCGGGCATTTTAGCTGTCTTGTTTCTAACCCCTGGATTACCCATGTATCGCCGACTGCCCCCCGCCATTTCACTGCACGATGCTGCGGCAGGCGCCCCCACCCTGGGGAGCCTGATGGCGCGCGCGCGGGACACGGCCGAGCGGCTGAAGGCGATCGAAGGGTTGATTCCACCGGCCATGCGCGCGGCCATCCAGCCGGGGCCGGCCGAGGGCGACGTGTGGTGCCTGCTGGTCAAGGGCAGCGCCGCGGCCGCCAAGCTGCGCCAGCTGTCGCCGATGCTGGTCACGCGGCTGAAGAACCGGGGCTGGGACGTCGCGACGATCCGCATCAAGGTGCACACGGGGCGCTGAGCCCCGGGATGGCACACCGCCTCAGGCGGTCACGGCGCGGTCGGGCCAGCTCGGGTCGCTCGACGCGTCGGAGGTCAGCACCATCACGACATGCGCGTCGGCTGCGATGGTCTCGGCCTCGCGCAGTTGCCGCACGGCCCCCAGGCCCGCCGCTGCTGCCAGTTCGGCACTCACGCCGGCCGCAGTAAGCAGCCGCCGCGCCGCGCGGGCCTCGTCGTCGCCCACCACCACGGCACCGCCGCCGCTGGCCGTGGCGGCCTGCCATTGCAGATACGTGACCGTCGCGCCCGCGCTCGACAGCTGCGCCGTGCGACCAGGGTAGCTGCCGTTGAGCGCCCCGCCGCCGAGCACGCGCGACAGCCGCGGGAAGGGCTCGACCAGCCACATCCGCGGCAGGCGCGCGATGCGCCCCGCCGCCAGCAGCTCGCGAAAACCGGCGTAGATGCCCCAGGCCATGTCGCCGCGCCCGGTCGGCACCACGACGTGATCGGGCAGGCCGCCGTCCTTCAGGCACTCTTCGGCGATGGCCTTGTAGCCCTCCACGCCCAAGGGCGCACTGCCCAGCGCGGGCAGGCGGTAATTGGACAGCGCGAAATACCCCGGGTACTGCGAGCGCTCGCGCACGAAGCCCCAGCGGCCGGTGTTGTCGGCGAACACATAGCGCCGCGCGCCCAGCGCGTCGAGCTGGCGGGCGTAGGTGGCGGGCATCGCCTCGTAGGAGGCCACCTCGCAACCGAGCCCCGCGGCCCACGCGTAGTGCGCCGCCGACACCGCCGTGTTGCCCGACGACGCGAGCACCAGCGTGTGGGCCCCGGCGTCCAGCGCCTGCGCCACGCCCATCGCGGTCAGCCGGTCTTTCGGCGAGCCGGTCGGGTTGCGCGATTCGTCCTTGATGCTCAGGCGCGCGATGTCGAACTGCCGCGCCAGCTCGGGCATGTCGTGCTGCGGCGTGTTGCCCTCGCCGAGCGAGAAGCCCTGCACGTACGGCATCGGCACCACGTCCGGGCCGCCGGGCCGGTAGCTGGCGCGCAGCCCGACGTGGAAGCCGGCCTGCCGGCAGGCCGGGCAGCCGTCGTTGGCGAGCGTGACCGGGTACAGCGCGTCGCAGCGCAGGCACTGCAGCCCCTGCAGGCGCGGATTGCGCTGCGGCGTGAACGAGCGGCCGAGCACCCCGGCCGGCCGGCCCGGCAGGAAGGTCTGCGCGGGGCTCTCCGGCGGCGCGGTGAACTTGAAGTCCAGAACGGGCGATGGGGTCACGGATCGTTGACTCGTTAATAAATGTGACCGAATCTTATTCAAAATCAACAAAATCCACGATACGGGAGTTCATCCCATTGCAGCGGATTTCAGTTTTCCTTCACTTATTTCCAGCTGAATTCGTGGTTCAGCCCGATCACCACGCCGCGCACGCCCTGCGGCCCGGTGCGCGAGGTGCTGATGTCGACGCTGATCAGCGGCGTCAGGCTGAAACGGCCGCCCACGCGCGAGGTCCACAGGCCTCCGGCCCGGTTGCGCTCGGCGATCAGCGACACGGCGTCGTTCAGAGCCCACTCCACGGCCAGGCCGCCGCGCGGCGTGCGCGCGCCAGTGCCCAGCGCCCAGTCGGCGCCCAGGTTGGCGTGAATCTGCAGGCTGGCCGTGGGCCGCCAGGTGAGCGGCACCACCAGCTGGCCGCCCCAGCGACCGCCGCGCCGCAGGTCGGCCACCGCGCCCATCGACACGGCGGCGCTGAAAGGCGCGTCGGCGGCCGCGCCGGCAAAGGTCCACTTGAGCTGCGGTCCGCCCGTGACCGAATGCACGCCCTGCGCCGAGAGCCGGTCGAAGTTCAACCCCAGCTCGACCGGCCCGACCCGGCAGGCCGGCCCGACATGGAAACCCGTCGTGACCGGCTCGGCGCCGCTGCGGCCCCACCAGGTTTCGTACTGGCACTGGCCGGGGTCGAGCGTGCCGGCGTCGTCGACATCGAAGTGGCCGGCGGCCTGCGCGCCGAGGCCCGGCAACGCCGCGACTGCGGCAAGAAGCAGGCGTGCGGTGCGGTTGTTGTTGTTCTTCATCTCGTGCTTCCCTCAGAGAGCCCTGCCTCATTCTAGGAAGCCGGAAAGTCCGCGCCATGACGCGGCAACGCCATCCCCCGCCCTTCAGAGTTCGAACTGCGGCTGCAGCTCGCGGATGCGCTTGATCGCCACGCCCGCCGCGGCGGTGCGCGTCTCCACGCCCAGCTTCACGTACACGCGCTCCAGGTGCTTCTTGGCGGTGGCCGGGCTGCTGCCGAGGATCTCGCCGATGTCCTTGTTGGTCTTGCCCTTGACCACCCAGTACAGCACCTCGGCCTCGCGCGCCGTGAGCTTCAGGCTCAGGCTCATGGCCTCGATCACGGCGGTGTGGGAGACCTCGCGCATGACGATCATCCACTCGTCGCCGGCGTCGTCCTCGCCGGTCTGGCGGTGCAGCCGCAGGCTCAGGCTGCGGGCCCCCTGCGCGATGACCAGGGCCGGCGGCTCGATGCCGCGCGCGCGGGCGTCGGGCGCGTGCTGGCGCAGCCAGCCGAGCACGGCCGGCGGCGTCTCGGGCGCCTGCGTCTCGCAGTAGCGCGCCAGCAGGTCGCGCGCCAGCGCCGTCTGCCAGATCAGCCGCCCCTCGGGCAGGCGCACCGTGATGCTCGCGTAGCCGAAGGCGTCGAGCGCATTGCGTGCCTGCCCCGCCTGGTGCGCCTCCTGCCGCGCGCGGCGGGCGCCCTGCAGGTGCACGTTCATGCGCGCCAGCACCTCCTTGGGCTTGATCGGCTTGGTGACGTAGTCGACCCCGCCCGCCTCGAGCGCGGCCACGAGGTGCTCGGTTTCAGTGAGGCCCGTCATGAACACGATGGGAATGTGCGCGGTGGCCGCGTCGGCCTTGAGCCGGCGCGCCACCTCGAAGCCGTCGATGCCCGGCATCATCGCGTCGAGCAGCACGATGTCGGGCCGTGCCTGCGCGGCGCGCTGCAGCGCCTGCTCGCCGTTGGTGGCGATGAGCACGGTGTAGCCCGATTCGTCGAGCGCGTCGTGCAGCACGGCGAGGTTGTCGGGCACGTCGTCGACGATCAGCACCAGGTCGCCGTGGGCGCCCTGCTGCTCGCGCAGCGTCCGGGCGAGCGGTGAAGCGGGCAGGGTCGGTGGAGACAACAGGGTCATGCGGCGCCCTCGGCGGCTTCGGCCAGCGCGCGGCCCATGGCTTCGAACTGGAACTGGCGGGCCAGCGCGCGCTGGGCTTCGGTCCACGCGGCGCACTCGGGCTGCGCGGCGTCGATGTCGTCGAGCTGGTTCATGATGCCCCGGAAGTAGCCCAGACCCACGGCCTCGTCGAGCGCGCGCAGACGCGCCAGCGACGGCGGCTGCATCGCGCGCGGCGCGGCCGCGGCGGGCGCGGGCCGCGCGGCGGTGTCGGTCCATTGCAGGACGAGCCGGCGCTCCAGCCAGTCGAGCAGTTCGGTGTGGCGCACGGGCTTGACGAAGAAGTCTCCGGGCGCAATGCCCACGTCGTTGTCCAGGCCCTTGTCGAAGGCATTGGCCGAGACGATGGCCACCGACGCCTCGGCCAGCCCCAGCTTGCGCGCGCGGCGGATGGTCTCCCAGCCGTCGATGCCGGGCATCGCGAGGTCGACGAACATGGCGTCGGGCCGGTAGCCGGCGGCGATGAGGTCCAGCGCGTCGTGCCCACTGGCCGCGCTGCGCAGTTCGAAGCCCAGCGGCGCGAGCACATGGCCCAGCAGCTCGCGGTCGGCCTCCTCGTTGTCGACCACCAGCAGGCGCCGGCGCGCGCCCTCGTAGCCGCGCCGCGCGCGCGGTGCCGGCGCAATGCGCGCAGTGCCCGCGACCGCCTCGTGCACGCGCGGCAGGAACAGCCGCACGCAGAACAGCGAGCCCTCGCCCGGCGTGCTGCGCACCTTCATCTCGCCGCCCATCAGGTCGGTCAGCATCTTCGCGATGGTCAGGCCCAGGCCCGCGCCCGGTGCCGACGACACCGCCGCGTGGCCGCGCGCGAAGGGCTCGAAGATGCGCTCGATGTCGGCCGCCGTCATGCCCGGCCCGGTGTCCTCGATCTCGATGGCGGCGAACTCGCGTGCGTAGGCGATGCGCAACACCACCTGCCCCGCCGCCGTGAACTTGATCGCGTTGCCCAGCAGGTTGATGAGGATCTGGCTCACGCGCTTCTCGTCGGCGCGCACCACGTCGGGCAGCGCACCGGCCGCCTCGAAGCGAAAGCGCAGGCCCTTCTCGGCCGCCTGCAACTCGAACATGTCGGCCAGCTCGCGCATCGCGTCGGCAAAGCGCATCGGCCGCGCGTCCAGCGTGAGCTTGCCGGCCTCGATGTGGGCGATGGCCAGCGTGCCTTCGATGAGCGACAGCAGGTGCTCGCCGCCGCGCTTGATGACGGCCACGGCCTGCTGGCGGTGCGGCGGCACCGAGTGGTCCTCGCCCATGAGCTGCGCGTAGCCCAGGATGCTGTTGAGCGGCGTGCGCAGCTCGTGGCTGATGGCGCTGATGTAGCGGCTCTTGGCCTGGTTCGCGAGGTCCGCCGCGCGCCGCGCCTGGTCGGCCGCGAGCTTGGCGTGCTCGGCGATCTCGCGGGCCTCTTCGGCGCTCTGCTTGGCGTCCTGCAGTGCGCGGTCGGTCTCGCGGTGCAGCGCAATCTCGCGCATCAGCAGGTGGGTCTGGCGGTTCGATTCCTCTTGCGCCACCTTGCGGCTCTGGTGCGCCAGCACCAGCCACCACGCGACGATGCCTGCGATGACCAGCAGCGCCATGTAGGCCTTGAGAAAGCCCGAGCGCAGCGAGGCCTGTTGCACGGCGACCAGCGCCCCGGCCACGTCGACCTGCGCCGCCAGCGCGAGCGCGCCCTCGCTCAGGGCCCGCAGCTCCTGCTGGTAGAGCACGCCGAACACCACCGCCAGCAGCGGCACGATGACCAGCATCAGCAGCAGGAAGTGCCCGAGCCCCGTGTCGAGGTAGCGCCAGCTGCGGCGCGGCAGCAGCCAGCGCAGCACGGCGGACCACTGCGCCGACAGGCTCGCGTGCGGCTTGCACAGGTCGCCGCAGCGCGCGTCGAGCGTGCAGCACAGCGAGCAGATCGCGCCCTGGTAGGCCGGGCAGTGCGCCATGTCGGGGCCTTCGTACTCGCGCTCGCAGATCACGCAGTGCTGCACCTTCAGGCGCTGGTAGCTGCCGCCTTCGTCCGGCGACGGCTCGACCCGTGCCCAGCGCACCTTGCGCCCGCCCGCCGCCGGCGCAAACAGCACCGAGCCACCCGCGTCGGACGTGCGCGCCAGGTAGTACCTGCCGCCCGTGGCCCACGCCAGCAGCGGCGACGCGACCAGCGCCGTGCCCAGTGCGATCAGCGCCGAGAACGCCTGCGCCAGCGGCCCGAACACGCCGAGGTGCGCCGTGATCGACAGCACCGACGCCAGCGCCATCGCGCCCACGCCCACCGGGTTGATGTCCCACAGGTGCGCGCGCTTGAACTCGATGCCCGGCGGCGACAGCCCCAGCGGCTTGTTGACGACCAGGTCGGCCACCACGGCCATCATCCAGGCGATGGCGATGTTGGCGAAGAGGCCGAGCACGTCGCCCAGCGCCTCGAACACGTTCATCTCCATCAGCATGAAGGCGATGAGCGCGTTGAACACCACCCACACCACGCGCCCCGGGTGGCTGTGCGCCACGCGCGAGAAGAAATTGCTCCAGGCCAGCGAACCGGCATAGGCGTTCGTCACGTTGATCTTCAGCTGCGAGACCACCACGAACAGCGCCGTCGCCGCCACCGCCCAGCCGTAGTTCGGAAACACGTACTCGTAGGCCGCCAGGTACATCTGGTTCGGGTCGACCGCGCGCTCCACCGGCACCATGTGCGTGATCGCCAGGTAGGCCAGCGCGGCGCCGCCCAGCATCTTGACCACGCCCAGCACCACCCAGCCCGGCCCGCCCGCCAGCACGCCGGCCCACCAGCGGCGCGCCGTGCCCGCGGTGCGCGCCGGCATGAAGCGCAGGTAGTCGGCCTGCTCGCCCATCTGCGTGATGAGCGCGATGCCGACCGTCAGCGCAGCACCGAACAGGTGCAGGTTGAATCCTTGCGCGCCCGGCTTCGCCCCGCCGTAGTGCGTGATGCCCGCGAACGCACCAGGATCGCGCACGAGCACGAAGACAAAAGGCACCACCAGCATCAAGAGCCACAGCGGCTGCGTCCACAGCTGCAGCCGGCTGATCACCGACACCCCGTGCGTGACCAGCGGAATCACCACCAGCGCACACACCAGGTAGCCCCACACCGGCGGAATGCCCAGCGCCAGCTCGAGCGCATAGGCCATCACGGCCGCCTCCAGCGCGAAGAAGATGAAGGTGAAGCTCGCGTAGATCAGCGAGGTGAGCGTGGAGCCGATGTAGCCGAAGCCCGCGCCACGCGTGAGCAAATCCATGTCGACGCCGTAGCGCGCCGCGTACACGCTGATCGGCAGCCCCGCCAGGAAGATGATGAGCCCCGTGACGAGGATCGCCCAGAAGGCGTTGGCGAATCCGTACTGCACCAGCAGCGTGGCGCCGACCGCCTCCAGCACCAGGAACGAGGCCGCCCCGAAGGCCGTGTTGGCCACCCGCCATTCGGACCATTTGCGAAAGCGCTGCGGCGTGTAGCGCAGCGCGTAGTCCTCCAGCGTTTCGCTCGCGACCCAGCTGTTGTAGTCGCGCCGCACCTTGACGATGCGCTGAGGGGCGTCGTCAGTCAGGAGGGGTGCGTCGGCGGGGTTCACACCGTTTCGGTGCAGCTTTCATGCCACCGGATACGGCATTTGGCGAACAGGGCACGACTGTTGCAAAGCCACAGCCTTGCCCATAATCACCGACCGCCACCCGACCCCACCCCCGCCATGGAACTGACTCCGCGCGAAAAAGACAAGCTGCTGATCTTCACGGCGGCGCTGCTGGCCGAGCGCCGCAAGGCGCGCGGGCTCAAGCTCAACTACCCGGAGGCCGTCGCGCTGATCACCGCCGCCGTGATGGAAGGCGCCCGCGACGGCAAGAGCGTCGCCGAGCTGATGAGCGAGGGCCGCAGCGTGCTCACCCGCGCCGACGTGATGGACGGCATCGCCGAGATGATTCCCGACATCCAGGTCGAGGCCAGTTTTCCCGACGGCACCAAGCTCGTGACCGTCCACCAGCCGATCGTCTGAACCTCCGCCACAAGAAGAAAGACCCCTCCATGCGCTTCGCAAAGACTTCCGCCCTGCTCGTCACCCTCCTGCTGCCGCTGGCCGCCGGCGCCCACACGGGCGTCGACGGTGGCGTGCACCACGGTTTCGTCACCGGCTTCATGCACCCACTCACCGGCGCGGACCACCTCGCGGCGATGGTCGCAGTCGGCCTGTGGAGCGCGCTGGTCGCGCGCCGCGCCTGGCCCGACCTGCTGTGGGCGCCGCTGGCCTTCGCGGGCATGCTGCTCGCGGGCGCGCTGGTCGGGCTGGCCGGCGTGCAGCTGCCGGCGGTGGAACCGATGATCGCCGCCTCGCTGCTGGTGCTGGGCCTGCTGGTCGCCACGCGCGTGCACCTGCCGGCCGGCGTCGCCATGGCCGTGGTGGGCCTGTTCGCCGTCTTCCACGGCGTGGCGCACGGCCACGAACTGGCGGGCGAGCACGGCGCCGCCCTCACGCTGGCCGGCATGGTCAGCGCCACGCTGCTGCTGCACGCGGCCGGCATCGCGCTGGGCTGGGCGCTGCGCCATGCCAACGCCTGGCTGCCCCGCGTGGCCGGCGCTGCGGTCGTTGCCCTGGGCGCCACGCTGCTGGCCCAGGCGGTCTGAGGCGGCCATGACGCCCGGCGAACTCCTCACCGACGACGGCGAGCACACGCTCAACCCCGGCCGCCGCGCCCTCACGCTGGTGGTGCGCAACACGGCCGACCGGCCGATCCAGGTCGGCTCGCACTATCACTTTGCCGAGACCAACGGCGCCCTCGACTTCGACCGCGCCGCCGCGCGCGGCATGCGCTTGAACATCGCCTCGGGCGCCGCGGTGCGCTTCGAGCCGGGCCAGCAACGCACGGCCGAGCTGGTCGACTTCTCGGGCGATCGCATCGTCTACGGCTTTCGCGGCCTGGTTCAAGGAAAGCTCTAAAACATGGCCACCATCGGGCGACGCGCCTACGCAGAAATCTTCGGCCCCACCGTGGGCGACCGGGTCCGCCTTGCGGACACCGACCTGCTGATCGAAGTCGAAGCCGACTACACGCTGCGCGCCGGCGGCTACGGCGAAGAGGTGAAGTTCGGCGGCGGCAAGACGATCCGCGACGGCATGGCGCAGTCGCAGCGCACGCGCGCACAGGGCGCCGTCGACACGGTGATGACCAACGCCCTCATCCTCGACCACTGGGGCATCGTGAAGGCCGACATCGGCCTGAAGGACGGCCGCATCGCCGCCATCGGCAAGGCCGGCAACCCCGACGTGCAGCCGGGCGTGGACATCGTCATCGGCCCGGGCACCGAGATCATCAGCTGCGAGGGTACCATCGTCACCGCGGGCGGCATCGACAGCCACATCCACTTCATCTGCCCGCAGCAGATCGAGGAGGCGCTGGCCTCGGGCGTGACGACCATGCTCGGCGGCGGCACCGGCCCGGCCACCGGCACCTTCGCGACCACCGCCACGCCCGGCCCGTGGCACATCGAACGCATGCTGCAGGCAGCCGACGCGTTCCCGATGAACCTGGGCTTTCTCGGCAAGGGCAATGCCAGCCTGCCCGATGCGCTGCACGAGCAGATCGAGGCCGGCGTCATGGGCCTGAAGCTGCATGAAGACTGGGGCACCACGCCCGCGGCCATCAGCAACTGCCTGGACGTGGCCGACGCCACCGACACGCAGGTGGCGATCCACAGCGACACGCTGAACGAATCGGGCTTCGTCGAGAACACCATCGCCGCCGTGGGCGGGCGCGCCATCTGCGCCTTCCACACCGAGGGCGCGGGCGGCGGCCATGCGCCCGACATCCTGCGCGTGGTGGGCGAGGCGAACTTCCTGCCCTCGTCGACCAACCCGACGATGCCCTACACCGTGAACACGCTCGACGAGCACGTCGACATGCTCATGGTGTGCCACCACCTGGACGCCGGCATCGCCGAAGACCTGGCCTTTGCCGAGTCGCGCATCCGCAAGGAAACCATCGCCGCCGAAGACGTGCTGCACGACCTGGGCGCGATCAGCATGTTCAGCTCCGACAGCCAGGCCATGGGCCGCGTCGGCGAGGTGGTGATCCGCACCTGGCAGACCGCGCACAAGATGAAGCAGCAGCGTGGCACGCTGCCCGAGGACAGCGAGCGCAACGACAACTTCCGCGCGCGGCGCTACGTGGCCAAGTACACGATCAACCCGGCCCTCGCGCACGGCATCGCACACGAGGTGGGCTCCATCGAAGTCGGCAAGTGGGCCGACCTCGTGGTCTGGAAGCCGGCCTTCTTCGGCGTGAAGCCCTTCACCATCATCAAGGGCGGCACCATCGCGATGGCCGCGATGGGCGACCCCAGCGCGTCGATCCCCACGCCGCAGCCGGTGCACTTTCGGCCGATGTTCGGCGCCTACGGCGGCTCGCTGGCCAAGAGTTCGCTGACCTTCGTTTCGCAGGCCGGGCTGGCCGCGGGCATCAAGGAGCGCTACGGCCTGAGCAAGCACCTGAGCGCAGTGAAGAACATCCGCAACGTGCGCAAGCAGGACCTGATCCACAACGGCTACACGCCGAAGATGGAGATCGACGCGCAGACCTACGCCGTGCGCGCCGACGGCCAGCTGCTGACCTGCGAGCCGGCCAAGGTGCTGCCAATGGCGCAGCGCTACTTCCTGTTCTGAAGACTCAGACCGCGGGATGCCGGCGGTGCCAGTCCGTCGCCCGCTGGAACGCCCAGCCCGCGCGCACCAGCAGGTCTTCGCCGAAGTGCGGCGCCACGAACTGGAAGGCCACCGGCACGCCCGCCTCGGTGGCGCCACCCGGCAAGGTGAGCGTGGGGCTGCCCGTGAGGTCGAACGGGCAGGTGTAGCGCAGCATGCCCGCCAGCAGCTCCGGGTCCACGCCGAGCTGGCCGGCACGCTCGAGCGTCGGCGCCGCGAAGGGAACGGCCGGGATCAGCAGCAGGTCGACCTGTTCGAAGAACGTGCGCACGCGGCCGGTGAAATCGGCGCGGCGCAGCAGCAGCTTCTGGTAGTCGGTGGCGCTTTGCGACAGGCCCAGGTCGATCAGCCCCGAGAGGCCCGGGCCGTACTCATCGCGCCGCGACGGGTACGTGGCCTCGTGCGCCACGGCGGTCTCGACCGCGCACAGTGGTGACCAATCGAGCACGGCCTGCGTCGTGTCGGGAAACACCACCTCGCGCACCGAGGCGCCCAGCGATTCGACCGTGCGGATCGCAGCGGCGAGCGTGGCGCGCGTGGGTGCGTCCACGCGGTCCAGCGTCCACGCAGGGTCGATGCCCACGCGCAGGCCGGCCAGGCCGCGCGTCATCGTCGCCAGATAGTCGGGCACCGGCAGCGTGCTGGCCGTCGGGTCGCGCGGGTCGGCGCCGGCGATGGCTGCCAGCATCGCGCCCGCGTCGGCCGCGCTGCGCGTCATCGGGCCGATGTGGTCGAGCGAGGCGGCGAGTTCGAAGGCGCCGTGGCGGCTCACCCGCCCCCACGTCGGCTTCAGGCCCGTGATGCCGTTGGCCGCCGACGGAAAGCGGATCGATCCGCCCGTGTCGGTGCCCAGCGCGCCGAAGCACAACCCCGCCGCCGTGGCCACGCCCGAGCCGCTGGACGACACGCCGGGCCACAGCGTGGCGTCCCACGGGTTGACCGGCGACGCGATCTGCGGATGGTGGTCGGCAAAGGCGCCTTCGGTCTGCTGCAGCTTGCCCAGGATCACCGCGCCGGCCTCGCGCAGGCGGCGCACCACGGTCGCGTCTTCCGTCGGGCGGAACGCCTGGTGGATCGTCATGCCGTGCGCGCTCGGCACGCCCTCGGTCCACAGCAGGTCCTTCACGGCCAGCGGCACGCCGTGCAGCGGCCCGCGCGCGCGGCCGGCGGCGATCTCGGTGTCGGCGCGGCGCGCCTCGTCGAGCGCCTGTGCGTCCATGCGCGTCGCGTAGCTGCGCAGCCGGCCGTCGACGGCCTCGATGCGCGCGAGCATGGCGCGCGTGACTTCTTCCGACGAGCGCTCGCGCGACTGGATCTGCCGGCCGACTTCCAGCAGTTCGAGATGATGCAATTCCTTGTCCGCCATGACTGACTCCCGCGTGTGTAGGGTTGAGAAAGAAGGTCCGAATCCAAGTGGCGACGCTGCCACCCCGGGCGAACCTTATCGGCGCGCGGCGGCCCGCGCTGGTCTCTTCCGGACATGCACTTGTGCTGGGGCGGACACCCCGCGCGCGGCGCTCAGCGTGGCTTCAGCAGCGTGTGCGGCGCGCAGCCGTAGGCCTTGCGGAAGACCCGGCTGAAATGCGACAGGTCGGAAAACCCGTGCTGGAACGCGACGTCGGTCACGCTGTGCGCGCGCCCGCCCACCAGCGCCTCGCGGCTGGCCGCCAGGCGCGCCTGCCAGACCGCGCCCATCGCCGTGGCGCCCTGTCGCGCGAACGCCCGCGCCACGGTGCGCGCCGAGACGTGGTGCGCCTGCGCCAGCGCCTCGAGCGAGAGCGCCGGGTCGTCCAGGTGGCGCTCGATGTAGGCCGTCATGCGCGCATGCAGGCCGCGTTCGGCGCCGGCGTCGCCGGTCATGTCCTGCTGCAGTTCGAGCGTCACGGCCAGCAGATCGATGAGCGCGCCGCCGAAGCGTTCGGCGGCGGCGGAATGCGGCTGCGCAAACGCCGGGTTCGCCGTCTCCCGCAGCATCGCGTGCAGCGGCGCCGCGCCGGGGCGGTCCGCGGCGATGGTGCGGGCGGTGAAGTCTTCGGCCTTCGCGAAGCGCCGCAGCAGCAGCCGGCGCGGCATGCGCGCCAGGTAGACCGAGCGCGCGTCCAGCGTGCATTCGAACGGCCGGCCGGCGTCGTAGAGCAGCATGTCGCCGCTGCGCAGCCGCCCCTGCCGCCCGCCTTGCACCAAGGTGCCCTCGCCCTCCTGCACGAACGCCAGCCACAGGTCGTCCAGCGGGTGCCGGCGCAGGTGGGGCGCGTCGCGCGACCAGTGATGCATCGGCGCCGACATGCGGTTGACGCTGACCGCGCCCACCTCGCGCACGTCGAGCCGCCCTTCGAACGGCTCGGCCGTCATCGCACGGCTGGCCGCGGGAATGCAGTGGCGGCACACGACGTCGTGCCAGTAGTCGAAACGCAGCGGGGTGGCAACGTCGGTCGTCAGGTAGGCCAGGCTGTTCATGACGCGGATGCTGGGGCGGATGGGGCGCGCAGGCAAGCCCCCGAGTCCACAAGGCCCGATATTTGCTAACGGAAGAAAGCCCGCTCCCGGCACGTTGGCCTCGCCGACGGGCTTGGGACACCACGCCGAACAGGGGCTGCAAGAGGCGCTACATTCATCGGCCTCATTCGACCCTGCAACCCGCCATGCTCACCGCCAACAAACTCATGCCCCAGGGCCGCGGTCTCGCGCCCGTGCTGCTCAAGCGTGCCGCCACCATCGAACTCGACTGGGACGTGCGCCAGAAAAGCCGTTTCGACGCCACCGACTCGCAGGGCCGGCAGATCGGCATCTTCCTGCCGCGCGGCACCGCGGTGCGCGGCGGCGACGTGCTGGTCGCGGAAGACGGCTCGCTGGTGCGCGTGATCGCGGCGCCGCAGCCGGTGCTGCGCATCACGCACTGCACCGCCCACGGCACGCCCTTCGACCTGACGCGCGCGGCCTACCACCTGGGCAACCGGCATGTGCCGATCGAGCTCAAGCCCGACCACCTGAAGATCGAACCCGACCACGTGCTGGCCGACATGCTGCGCTCGATGCACCTGATCGTCGTCGCCGTCGAGGAAGCCTTCGAGCCCGAAGGCGGCGCGTATGGCGCGCAAGGGCATTCGCATAGCGGCCACAGCCATGACCATGACCACAGTCACGACCACGGGCACTCGCACAGCAGCGGCCCGAAGCCCCTCGTGCTCGCCCCCGAACTGCTCGACGACGATCACGGCCACGACCACTCCCACGGCCACTCGCATTGAAATGACCCACCGCCCTTCCCGTGCGCAGGACACCGGGTGCTTCCCGCAGCGAAATCAAGGAGGAGGGGCGAAGCCCCGGGGGACATTCGCGGAGGGAAGTACCCGGTGGCCTGCGCACGCGCCCTGAACCACAGCGCAAGAAATGCCGACCCCGCACAGCCTCCTCCAGCTCATCTGGCTCGCCTCCCCCGCCCTGCCCGTGGGAGGCTTCTCGTATTCCGAGGGCGTCGAGGCCGCAGTCGAATGGGCCGGCATCCAATCAGAAGCCAGCGCCACCGAGTGGCTCTCCGACCAGCTGCACCTGAGCTTCGCACGCGGCGACCTCGCCCTCGCAGCCCAGGCGATCACCGCCTGGCGGGCGAACGACGCGCAGCGCATCCGCACCCTCAACGACTGGGTGCTGCACACCCGCGAATCCGCTGAGTTCTTCCTGCAGACCGAGCAGATGGGCCGCTCCTTCGTCGAGTGGCTCAAGCTGCACCATGCCGACACGGTCGAGGTCTTCGCCGGCCTGCCCGCGACCTACCCCGTGGCCTTCGCGTTCGCGGCCAGCCGCACCGAAGCCACCGTGCAGGACGGCTGCCTGGCTTTCGCCTTCGGCTGGGCCGAGAACATGGTGGCCGCCGCCGTCAAGGCCGTGCCGCTGGGCCAGAGCGCGGGCCAGCGCATCCTGGCGCGGCTGGCGAACGAAATCCCTGCGGCCGTCGAGCGTGCGATGGCCCTGGGCGACGACGAGCGCCAGGCCTTCGCGCCCCTGCTGGCGGTGCTGTCGGCCCGCCATGAAACACAATATTCCCGCCTCTTCCGAAGCTGACCGAACCGGACCTTTTCGCCCATGACCTCCGCCCTGCACCACATCCCGAACCGCACCAAGAAGCTCCCGCCGCTGCGCGTGGGCATCGGCGGCCCCGTCGGCTCGGGCAAGACCACCCTGCTCGAAATGCTCTGCAAAGCGATGCGCGACAAGTACGACCTCGTCGCCATCACCAACGACATCTACACCAAGGAAGACCAGCGCCTGCTCACCGTGGCCGGCGCGCTGCCGGCCGAGCGCATCATGGGCGTGGAAACCGGCGGCTGCCCGCACACCGCGATCCGCGAAGACGCGTCGATCAATCTCGAAGCCATCGACCGCATGCTCGAAGACTTTCCGGACGCCGACATCGTGTTCGTCGAATCGGGCGGCGACAACCTGGCCGCCACCTTCAGCCCCGAGCTGTCGGACCTCACCATCTACGTGATCGACGTGGCCGCCGGCGAAAAGATTCCGCGCAAGGGCGGCCCCGGCATCACCAAGAGCGACCTGTTCGTCATCAACAAGACCGACCTCGCGCCCTACGTGGGCGCGAACCTCGACGTGATGGAACAGGACACCCAGCGCATGCGCCGCCAGCGCCCCTACGTGATGACCAACCTCAAGACGCTGACCGGCGTCGCCGAGGTGGTCGCCTTCATCGAAACGCGCGGCATGCTCACCGCCGCCTGATTCTTCAACCAGGGCGGCGGCGAACGCGGCGCCCGCTCAATGCGCCACGGCCTCCGGCATCTGCCCGAACTTCCCGCTGCCGAAGTCCTTCATCGCCTGCACGATCTCGTCGCGCGTGTTCATCACGAACGGGCCGTGGCCGACGATGGGTTCGTCGATCGGCTCGCCGCTGAGCAGCAGCACCACCGCGTCGTTGTTGGCGTCCAGCGTGAGCGCGTCGCCCGCGCGGTCGAGCAGCACCATCTGCGCGTCGCGCACGACCGTCTCGCCGTTCACCTGCACCGTGCCGCGCAGCACCACCACCGCGGCCGTGTGGCCTTCGGGCACCGGCAGCGTCACCTGCGCGCCCTGGTTCAGGCGCAGGTCCCACACGTCGATGGGCGTGAAAGTGTGCGCCGGCCCCTTGTGGCCGAGGTAGTCGCCCGCGATCACCCGCACGCTGCCCGCGCCTTCGGGCAGCGGCACCGACGGAATCTGCGCATCGACGATAGCCTGGTAGCCGGGCGTGGCCATCTTGTCCTTGGCGGGCAGGTTGACCCACAGCTGCACCATCTCGAGCTCGCCGCCGTCGCGCGTGAACGCTTCGGAGTGGAACTCCTCGTGCAGGATGCCCGCGCCGGCGGTCATCCACTGCACGTCGCCGGGGCCGATGGTGCCGCCCTGCCCCGTCGAGTCGCGGTGCGACACCTCGCCCTTGTAGACGATGGTCACGGTCTCGAAGCCGCGGTGCGGGTGCTGGCCCACGCCGCGCGGCTGCGCGGTCGGCGTGAACTGGGCCGGGCCGGCGTAGTCCAGCAGCAGGAAGGGGCTGGCGTGGCGCCCCAGCGTGTCGTAGCTGAACAGCGAGCGCACGGGAAAACCGTCGCCCACCCAGTGCGGGCGCGGTGCGCTGTAGGTGCCGAGGATCTTCTTCATGGTCTGTGTTCCTTTCCATCTGGCGGCTCGCCCGGAACGGGAAAGCCATGGATCAAGGATGGGGCCGCAACGATGCTTTGAGTAGATGCCAGAATTCGCCCTCATCGTTCCATCTGGCGAACGATCAACGGCACGGAGGGCCCCAAAAAGCCATGCGCGACCTGAACGATCTCTACTACTACGCCCAGGTGGTCGACCACGGCGGTTTTGCCCCGGCCGGCCGCGCGCTCAGCGTGCCCAAGTCGAGCCTGAGCCGGCGCATCGCGCTGCTCGAGGAGCGGCTGGGTGTGCGCCTGATCCAGCGCTCCACGCGCCGCTTCAGCGTCACCGACATCGGCCGCCAGTACTACGAGCACTGCGTGGCCATGCTGGTCGAGGCCGACGCCGCGCAGGAGGCCATCGACCGCCTGCAGGCCCAGCCGCAGGGGCTGGTGCGGCTGTCGTGCCCGCCGGCGCTGGTGTACTACCAGGTGGCCGAGATGCTCGCCCGCTTCATGACCGAGTGCCCGCGCGTGACCGTGCAACTCGAGAGCACCAACCGCCGCGTCGACGTGATCCGCGAGGGCTTCGACCTCGCGCTGCGCGTGCGCTTTCCGCCGCTCGAGGACACCGACCTCGTGATGAAGGTGCTGGGCCACAGCACGCAGCGGCTGGTGGCCCACCCGCGCCTGCTCGAAGGCCTGACGGCGCCGGCCAGCCCCGCCGACATCGGCCTGCTGCCCAGCCTGGACCTCGGTCCGGCCCAGCCGCACCACACCTGGTCGCTCGAAGGCCCCGACGGCGCGAGCGCCGAGGTGCGCCACCAGCCCCGCCTGGTGACAGACGACATGGCCGCGCTGCGGCATGCCGCCCTGCAGGGCGTGGGCGTGGCCAAGATGCCGACGATGATGGTGCGCGACGACCTGCAGGCCGGCCGCCTGGTCGACGCGCTGCCGCACTGGGCGCCGCGCAGCGGCATCGTGCACGCGGTGTTCCCCTCGCGCCGCGGCCTGCTGCCGTCGGTGCGCAAGCTGGTGGACTTCCTGGCATTGGAGTACGAGGCGCTCGAGGCCCTTGAACTTTCGGGCGTATCGGCGCCGACGCGCACTTCAGTCGACTGATCCAGCGGTCACTGGCGCGTACAGCGGCAGGCGCAGCGTCAGCCCGAGCACGCCGCCGTCGTCCGGCGCCGAATAGATGCGCCCGCCGTGGCGCCCCGCGATGCGCTCGCAGATGCGCGCACTGGCCAGCGAGGCGGCGTCGAGCGCATCGAAAAAGCGCGCCAGCGGGGGCCGTTCGCTGTCTGCGTCGAGGTCGCGCCAGTGAACGACGGCCTGCGTGCCTTCAATGCGCGCGCGCACCTGCAGCGTCGCGCCCGCCGCCATCACGCGCGCGGCATGCGCGGCCACCTTGGTCAGCAGCTCGCGCAGCTCCGACGGAATGCCGAAGACCGGCACCGCTTCCGCGGGCAGGTCCACAGCGAGGAGCAACGCGTCTGCAGCATCGGGCGTCGCGCCGAGCAAAGGCCGCAGATCCTGCACGCGGCTGTCCGCCAGGTGCTGGTGCAGCTCGGTGCGGGCCCGCTGCGCGAGGCCACGGGCGTGCACGGCCGCGCGGGCGTTGGCGACGAACAGCGCACCCATCAACGCGAGCACGCCGGCCAGGCCGAGGCCGATGAGCGTGGCAATGACCAGGCCGAGTGAACTGCCGTACATCGTCGACAGCCCTCAGCGCATTTCGGGAAAGGCCGGCCGCGCGCAGCCGCTCGGGGCCTCGCAGCGTGGCGGGGGCGGCGGCCCCTCGCCGCGAAACCCCGGCGGTGGCCCGGGCGGATAAAGAGGGGGCGGCAGCACGATGCAGCCCGACAGGCCGAGCGCTGCCAGCACGCCTGCGAGGTGATGAATTCGGATCATGTGAATCGATGCATGACTGGTTCGACGGCAGGGGCCGTTCGCGTGCGCCGGCAGCGCCACCGCACGCGAAGGCAGGCCGATCAGAACGCGTGGCGAATGCCGAAGTCGTAGCCCGTCGACGAACGCGGCAGGCCCGTGTAGCCCACGCCGGTGCTGCCGTAGCCCGTGGTGCTCGCGGCCGTGAGGCTGCCCGTGTAGTTCGCGTCGTTGCGGTTGCTCACGCGCGCCACGGTGGCGTACAGCGCAGTGCGCTTGGACAGGTTGTGCACGTAGCCGATCGCGAGCTTGTTCGCACGCGGATCGTCGCCCGTGACGCCGACCGCGCCTTCGTTGTAGCGCACCGTCGAGTACGACGCGCGGATCAGGCCCGCGCCCACCGGCATGCTCGCGCCGATCAGGTAGCCGTTGTAACTGTCATGGCTGTTGCCCAGCGCCGCGAGGTCGAACTTGTTCTTCACGTTCGACAGCTCTCCGAACAGCTTGACCGGGCCGAAGTCGTACGACGCACCGAGGTTGATGGTCTGCACCTTGCGCGTGAGCGTGGTGGTGTCGACCGCCACGTTCTGGCCCACCGCCAGCGCGATGTCCAGCGGCCCGTTCGCATAGCCGAAACGCCCGCCCACATAGCGCCCGGCGCTGCTGCTGGTGGCGGCCGTGGTGTCGGTGGCGCTGGTCTTCGTGTTCTCGTTCAGGCTGTACTGCAGCTGGCCGTAGAAGCCGCCGAGGTTGGGCGGCAGGAAGTAGCCGACCATGTTGCTGGCGCGCACGTAGTTCGTGTTGCCCAGCGCGGTGCTGCCGCTGACCGTGTTGATCACGCTGGAGCCCGAGCCGTTGGTGCCGAACGGGTCGAACACCGTGTCGTTCCAGAACGTGGCCGTGTAGTCGCGGCCCAGCCGCACTTCGCCGAAGCCGCCCGACAAGCTGACGGTGGAACGGCGGTTGAAGTTGGCGATGCCGGTGGCGCCGTCATCGTTGCTGATCGGCGCCTCGAGCCAGAAGCTCGCGGCGAGCCCGCCGCCCAGGTCTTCCGTGCCGCGAAAGCCGATGCGGCTGGAGTTGTAGCCAGAGTTGGCCAGGCTCCATTGGCTCTGCTTGCTGGTGGTGCCCGTGACGGGGTTGCGCGAGGTGGCGCTCTGGTAGCTCACGCCGGCATCGACGACGCCGAACAGGGTGACCGACGATTGGGCAGAGGCCAGGCCGGTGACGGCCAGCGCGGCGAGTGCCGTGAGGGATTTCTTCATTCAGGTTTCTCCGGGGTTTTCAGCTGCTCTTCATCGAGCCGCTGACCGGATGGTCCTGTTCAAAATTGGAGGAATCTGGTGGACGCCAGCCCTCCCCTCGCGGGTGTTGTTTTGCGTTCACGCGCCGGCCGGTGCGTGAACGCCCTGCGCCGGCAGCCTACTCGGCCGTGCGCAGCGCAGGCGCCGGGGCTGGCGCCGCGCGCCGCGCATAGCGCTGCGCCAGCACCGCGCACACCATCAGCTGCATCTGGTGGAACAGCATCAGCGGCAGCACGATCGCGCCGACGGCGTGCGAGGCGAACAGCACCTTGGCCATCGGAATCCCGCTCGCCAGGCTCTTTTTGGAGCCGCAGAAGACGATGGTGATCTCGTCCTCGACGCTGAAGCCGAAGCGCCGCGCCATGAAGGTCGTCAGGCCCAGCGCCAGCGCCAGCAGCACGCCGCACACCAGCAGCAGGCCCAGCAGCGCGCTCACGGGAATCTGCTTCCAGAGCCCTTCGATCACCGCCGCGCTGAAAGCCGTGTAGACCACCAGCAGGATCGAACCCTGGTCCACGAACTTCAGCACCGCGGCGCGCTTCTGGATCCACTTGCCGATCAACGGACGCGACAGGTGACCGATGACGAACGGCACCAGCAGCTGCAGCAGGATGCGCCCGATCGCGTCGAGCGACGAAGACGACGCCACCGCGCCGCCTTCAGGCAGCACCACCAGGCTCACCAGCACCGGCGTGATGAACACGCCCAACAGGGTCGAGGCCGAGGCGCTGCAGATGGCGGCCGGCATGTTGCCGCGTGCCATCGCAGTGAACGCAATCGCCGACTGCACCGTGGCCGGCAGCACGCACAGGAACAGCACGCCCGTGTACAGCTGCGGCGTCACCAGCGGCCCCAGCACAGGCCGCAGCGCGAGCCCCAGCATCGGGAACAGGATGAAGGTGCAGGCGAACACCAGCAGGTGCAGCCGCCAATGCGTGATGCCCGCAAGGATCGCCTCGCGCGACAGCTTGGCGCCGTGCAGGAAGAACAGCAGCCCGATCGCGACCGTGGTCAGGCCCTCGAAGAAATGGGCCACGCGGCCGCTGGCGGGCAGCAGGCTGGCCAGGGTGACGACCGCGACGAGCGTGAGCGTGAAGTTGTCAGGAAGAAAGCGTGAACGTGCCATGGCCTGCATTGGACCTTCCGGCCATTCAAAAGAGAAATGGATTTATCGGATGGATATATGATTTGAGCGCATGAACGTCACGCTGCGCCAACTCCGCGTCTTTCGCTCGGTGGCCGAGGGCCGCAACTTCAGCCGCGCCGGCGACCAGGTCGGCCTGAGCCAGCCGGCAGTGAGCCGGTCGATCTCGGAGCTCGAGGCCCAGCTCGGCCTCAAGCTGCTGGACCGCACCACGCGCGAGGTGGTGCTGACCGAAGCCGGCCACTCGTTCGCGGCCCGGCTCGACCGCGTGCTCGACGAACTCGACCAGACGCTGCAGGACGTGGCCGGCCTGGCCAGCGCGCGCGGCGGCAAGGTGCGCGTGGCCAGCAGCCCCACGCTCTCGGCCAACCTCATGCCCGACTGCATCGCGGCCTGCGCGGTGCAGGCGCCGGGCATCCAGTTTCTGCTGCTCGACCGCATCCAGCAGGACGTGCTGGACAGCGTGCGCAGCGGCGAGGTCGACTTCGGCGTGGTGATCGAGCCCTCCGAGGCCGACGACCTGCACTGCGAGTCGATCCTCAACGACCCCTTCATGGTGGTCACGCTACCCGGCCACCGGCTGACGGAAAAGAAGGCCTCGGTGAACTGGTCGGCGCTCGACGGCCAGCCGCTGGTGCTGCTCGACCATGCCTCGGGCAGCCGGCGCCTCATCGACCAGGCGCTGGAGCGGCACGGCGCGCGCTGCGACGTGAAGCAGCAGCTGGGCCACGCGACCACCGTGTTCCGCATGGTCGAGGCCGGCATCGGCATCAGCGTGATGCCGGGCCTGTCGCTGCCGCCCGAGGGGCTGGCGCGGCTGGTGGTGCGCCCGCTGGTGCCGAACGTGCAGCGCGCGATCATGCTGATCCGGCGCCGCAACCGCGAGCTGTCGCCGCTGGCGCAGCGGGTCTGGCGCATGGTGCGCGAGACGGCCGCGCTCAGTGAGGCGCCCGCGGCCCCGCCGACGAAGGCGCGCTGAAGAAGCGCTCCTGGCGCTGGCGCACGCAGAAGTCGATCAGCTCCTCCACCTCGGTGGCCTTGTCGAACACCGCGTCGGCGCCGAGCTGCGCGCACTTGCGGCGCGTCTCTGGCGTGGCGTGGTTGCTGAGCACCACCATCTTCTGCTTCGGGTCGCGGTTGCGGCAGGCCTCGAGCACGCTGAAGCCCGTGCCGTCGCCCAGGAACAGGTCGACGATGGCCAGGTCCCACAGCGCCGGGTTGCGCGTGAGCCAGCGCGTGCCTTCGGCCTCCGATTCGGCCTGGCCGACCGGATCGATGCGCGCCATCTCGCGCAGCGTGCCCGCCAGGCTGGCGCGCTGGGCGGGGTTGTCTTCGACGATGAAGGCGCGGACGGTGGTCATGGCGGGCTCTGCAAAGGGACAAGTGCAGGCTACAAATTGCGCCCGCCACAAGTCGAAGGTGTGACACCCCACCGCGCGTAGGACATCACCCGCCGCCCGCAGCCAGCCTCAGAGCGTGAGGATGGTGCAGCCCGTGGTCTTGCGCGCCTCGAGGTCGCGGTGCGCCTGCTGCACGTCGGCCAGGGCGTAGCGCTGGTCGATCGGGATCTTCACCGCGCCGCTTTGCACCACGGCGAACAGGTCGTCGGCCATGGCCTGCGTGCGCTCGCGCGTGGCGATGTGCGTGAACAGCGTCGGGCGCGTCACGTAGAGCGAGCCCTTCGAGGCCAGCAGGCCGAGGTTGACCGGCGGCACCGGGCCCGAGCCGTTGCCGAAGATCGCCAGCAGGCCGAAGGGGCGCAGGCTGTCGATGGAGCCTTCGAAGGTGTCCTTGCCCACCGAGTCGTACACCACCTTCACGCCCTGGCCGCCGGTGATCTCCTTCACGCGCGCCGCGAAGTTCTCTGTGCTGTAGTTGATGGCGTGCGCCGCGCCGTGCGCCAGCGCGAGCTGGCACTTGGCGTCGCTGCCGGCCGTGCCGATGAGTTGCAGGCCGAGCGCCTTGGCCCACTGGCAGGCGATGAGGCCGACGCCGCCGGCCGCCGCATGGAACAGCACGAAGTCGCCGGGCTGCAGGCCTTCGGCGGGCAGCGTCTTCTTCAGCAGGTACTGCGCGGTGAGGCCCTTGAGCATCATGGCCGCGCCGGTCTCGAAGGAGATGTCGTCGGGCAGTTTGCACACGCACTTGGCCGGCATCACGCGCAGCTCGCAATACGCGCCGGGCGGCTGGCTCGCGTAGGCGGCGCGGTCGCCCGCCTTCAGGTGCGTCACGCCCTCGCCCACCGCCTCGACGATGCCCGAGGCTTCCATGCCCAGTTGCAGCGGCATCTGGAACGGGTACAGGCCGGTGCGCTGGTAGGTGTCGATGAAGTTCAGGCCCACGGCCTTGTGGCGGATGCGGATCTCGCCGGGGCCGGGCTCGCCCACCTCGACCTCGACGACCTTCAGTTCCTCGGGACCGCCGTGGCGGTCGATACGGACGGCTTTGCTCAACATCGTTGCTGTCTCCACGCAGGGGAAAAAAGAATGGGACGGGCATCGTGCCACGTTTGACCATTTCTCGACGGGCCACGGACACTGCGCGGGCCCGGTAGAGTCGGCGGCCATGTCGTCCGCATCGCACCACCGCCTCACGCCCCTCACCGCCCTGCTCCTCACCGTGCCGCCGCTGCTGTGGGCCGGCAACGCGGTGGTCGGCCGGCTGGTGCGCGCGCTGGTGTCGCCGCTGACGCTGAACTTCGTGCGCTGGGTGATCGCGTTCGTGCTGCTGCTGCCGCTGGCGGCCTGGGTGCTGCGCCGCGACAGCCCGCTGTGGGCGCACTGGCGGCGCTATGCGCTGCTGGGCCTGCTGGGCATCGGCCTGTACAACGCCTTCCAGTACCTGGCGCTGCAGACCTCCACGCCGATCAACGTCACGCTGGTGGGCTCCAGCCTGCCGCTGTGGATGCTGGCCGTGGGCACGCTGTGCTTCGGCGCGCGCGTCAGCCGGCGCGCGCTGGGCGGCGCGCTGCTGTCGATGCTAGGCGTGCTGCTGGTCTTGAGCCGCGGCGAGTGGCAGCAGCTGCTCGCGCTGCGGCTGGTGCCGGGCGACCTGTACATGATCGCGGGCACCATCGCCTGGGCCTTCTACAGCTGGCTGCTGGCGCGCACGCACGAGCCCACCAACGTGCGCAGCGACTGGGCTGCCTTCCTGATGGCACAGCTGGTGTTCGGTGTCGCGTGGTCGGGCGCGCTGGCCACCGGCGAATGGACACTGACCGACGCCCACATCGACCTGGGCTGGCCGCTCATTGCGGCGATGCTGTTCATCGGCATCGGCCCCGCCGTGCTGGCCTACCGCTGCTGGGGCACCGGCGTGCAACGCGCGGGCCCGCAGGCGGCGAGCATCTTCATGAACCTCACGCCGCTGTTCGCGGCCGTGCTGTCAGCGGCCTTCCTCGGCGAGGCGCCGTACTGGTACCACGGCGCCGCCTTCGTGCTGATCGTGGGCGGGATCGTGGTGTCGTCGCGGCGCTGAGCGCGCGCCGCTTCGTCGATCAGTAAGTGCCCGGGTAGGCGCCGCCGTCTGCCAGCACGTTCTGGCCGGTCATGTAGCCGGCCTGCATGCTGCACAGGAACGCGCAGATCGCGCCGAATTCCGCCGGGTTGCCGAAGCGCTTGGCCGGAATGTTCTTCTTGCGCGCTTCCCACACGGTGTCGAAGTCCTGGCCCGACTTCTGCGCCGCGCCGGCCATCGTGCCCTTGAGGCGGTCGGTCTCGAAGGAGCCCGGCAGCAGGTTGTTGATGGTCACGCCCTGCGCCGCCACCGACGTGCGCGCCACGCCGGCCACGAAGCCCGTGAGGCCGCTGCGCGCGCCGTTCGACAGACCCAGGATGTCGATCGGCGACTTCACCGAGCTCGACGTGATGTTGACGATGCGACCGAAGCCGCGTTTCGCCATGCCGTCCACCGTGGCCTTGATGAGCTCGATGGGCGTGAGCATGTTGGCGTCGACCGCCTTGATCCACGCCTCGCGGTCCCAGTTGCGGAAGTCGCCGGGCGGCGGGCCGCCGGCGTTGGTGACGACGATGTCGAAGTCGTGGCCCAGCGCGAACACGGCCGCGCGGCCGGCTTCGGTGGTGATGTCGGCCGCCACGTGCTTGACGAACGGACCCGACGGCCCGGCCGCTGCCACCAGCTGCTTGGCCGCCGCATCGAGCGCCTCGGCGCCGCGCGCCACGATCACCACGTTGACGCCCTCGCGCACCAGCGCCTCGGCGCAGCCGTAGCCCAACCCCTTGCTCGCGCCGCACACCAGTGCGGTCCTGCCTGCAATGCCCAGATCCATGTGTTTGCTCCAGTCGATCGTTCGATCGATGCTGCAGGGGCTACCGCCCCTTGCGTGTGAAAACGAAGATGCCCGCGATGACGAGCACCGTGCCGGCCGCGATCCACGCGGTGAACGGCTCACCCAGTATGACCACCCCCATGAGGATGGTCGACAGGGGCCCGATCATGCCGGTTTGTGCCGCAATGGCGGGGCCGATGCGCTCGATGGCCATCATCACCATGAGGACAGGCACCGCCGTGCACAGCGTGGCGTTGAGCACCGACAGCCAGATCACCTCGGGCGCGACCGCCATCGCCGCGCTCATCGGCCGCGTCAGCACGAACTGCAGGATGCACAGCACGCAGGCCACGGTCGTGGCGAGCCCCACGAGCCGCAGCGACCCGAGCCGCTTGACGAACTCGCCGCTGTACACGAGGTAGCCCGCATAGCTCACCGCGCTCAGGAACACGAGGAACGCGCCCCATGCAGCCGCGCCGCCGCCCTTGCCGTCGCCGCCGGTCCACAGCTCGTGGCCGAACACCAGCAGCACGCCGGCATAGCTCACGACCATGCCGAACACCTGCGGGCGCGTCGGGCGGCGCCGGTACAGCAGCCAGCCGAAGAACAGCACCAGCGTGGGGTTGAGGTAAAGAATCAGCCGCTCGAAGCTGGCCGAGATGTAGGCCAGCCCCGCAAAGTCGAGAAAGCTCGCGAGGTAGTAGCCCGAGAAGCCGAGCCCCAGGATGCCGAGCCAGTCGCGCGTCGTGAGCGCAGGCTTGCCGCGCCCGGCCCACCACGCCATCAGCGCGAACAACGGCAGCGCGAAGAGCATGCGCAGCATGATGAGCGTGATGGCGTCGACGCCGTAGCGGTACGCCAGCTTGACGATGATGGCCTTGCCACTGAACGCGATGGCGCCCAGCGTGGCAAGGACGAGGCCGGTGGCGTAGCCCTTGCGGGCGGCCTCGTGTCCGTGCGGGGGAATGCCGACCGATGCGGCTGTCTTGTTCATCCCCCGATCATCCCTTGATCCTCAGTAGCCTGCAGCGAGGCCGTCGCGGCGCGGGTCGCTCGCGGCCACGTAGCCTTCGACCGAAGGCTCGCCCGCGCGCCAGATGAACTGGCCGGCGCCGAAGTCCTGGTAGGAGTCGTTGATCACCTCGAGGTGATGGCCCAGGTCGCGCAGCCCTTGCAGCGTGCCGGCATTCATCGCGGCCTCGACGTTGATCTCGAGCCCCGCGTTGAAGCGCCAGCGCGGCGCATCGCAGGCGGCCTGCGGGTTCTGCTTGTAGTCGAGCATGCGCACCAGCGTCTGCATGTGACCCTGCGGCTGCATGTTGCCGCCCATCACGCCGAAGCTCATCACCGGCTGGCCGTCCTTGGTGAGGAAGGCCGGGATGATGGTGTGGAACGGGCGCTTGCCCGGCGCCACCACGTTCGGGCTCTCGGCCTTGAGGCTGAAGCCGTGGCCGCGGTTCTGCAAGCTGATGCCGAACTCGGGTTCCACGCAGCCCGAGCCGAAGCCCATGTAGTTGCTCTGGATGAAGCTCACCATCATGCCGCTCTCGTCCGCGGCCGTGAGGTAGATGGTGCCGCCCTTGACGGGGTTGCCGGCCTTGAAGTCCTGCGCCTTGTTCACGTCGATGAGTCTCGCACGCGAAGCCAGGTAGGCGTCATCGAGCATTTGCGCGGGGGTCACCGTCATCGACGATGGCTCCGACACGTAGCGGTACACGTCGGCGAAGGCCAGCTTCATGGCTTCGATCTGCAGGTGCTGCGACTGCACCGAGTCGACCGGCAGCGAGGCGATGTCGAACTTCTCGAGGATGCCCAGCGCGATCAGCGCCGCGATGCCCTGGCCGTTCGGCGGGATCTCGTGCAGCGTGTGGCCGCGGTAGTCGCGCGAAATCGGCTTCACCCACTCGGGCTGGTAGGCCGCCATGTCGGCCACGGTGAGCGCGCCGCCCTGTTCTTGCGAGAACTTGGCGATGGCCTCGGCGATCTCGCCGTTGTAGTAGGCCTCGCCCTTGGTGCGGGCGATGGCCTTGAGCGCGCGGGCCGCCGCGGTGAAGCGGAACAGCTCGCCGACCTCGGGCGCGCGGCCCCAGGGCAGGAAGGCCTGCGCGAAGCCGGGCTGCGATTGCAGGATCGGCGTGGCCGCCGCCCACTTGCCCTGCACCACCGGCGGCACGAGGTAGCCGCGCTCGGCGATGTCGATGGCGGGCGCCATCAGGTCGGCGAAAGGCAGCTTGCCGAAGCGCTCGCTCATCGCGACCCAGCCGCGCACCGCGCCCGGCACCGTGACCGAGTCGATGCCGCGCATCGGCGGCGTGGCGGCGTCGGCGCCGTACTTGGCCTTGAAATACTCGGGCGTCCATGCCTTCGGCGCGGGGCCCGAGGCGTTGAGGCCGTGCAGTTCCTTGCCGTCCCACAGGATGCAGAAGGCGTCGCTGCCCAGGCCGTTGCTCACGGGCTCGACCAGCGTCATCACGGCGGCCGTGGCAATGGCCGCGTCGACCGCGTTGCCGCCCTGCTGCAGGATGCGCAGGCCCGCCTGCGCAGCCAGCGGGTGCGAGGTCGCGACCACGTTGCGTGCAAAGACCGGGAGGCGGGTCGAGAGGTAGGGGTTGTTGAAGTCGAAGTTCATGTCGGCGTGCTCTCGTTAGTCATTCGTGATCTTGCGATCGGCGACGATCTTTTTCCACTTGGCGGCGTCAGTCGCCACCATCTTTGCGAACTGCTCGGGCGTGCCCGCGTTCGCCGGCTCGATGCCCAGGCGGGCGAGCTTGTCCTTCAGTTCCGGATCGGCCAGCGCCTCGTTGGCGGCCTTGTTCACGCGCGCCACGATGTCGGCCGGCAGCCCCTTCGGGCCGTAGAAGCCGAACCAGGTGGTCGACTCGAAGCCGGGCAGCGTGTCGGCGATGGGCGGCAGCTCGGGCGCGAGCGGGCTGCGCTTGAGCGAGGTCACGCCCAGCGCGCGCAGCCGGCCGTCGCGCACGTGCGGCATGCCGGTGGGCAGCGAGTCGAACAGCACGTCGACCTTGCCGCTGATGAGGTCGGGCACCGCCAGCGCCGTGCCGCGGTAGGGAATGTGCGTGACGAACACGCCGGCCTGCGCCTTGAACAGCTCCGCCGTGAGCTGCACGATGGTGCCGTTGCCGCTCGATGCGTAGTTGAGCTTGCCGGGGTTCTTCTTCGCGTGGTCGATCCACTCGCGCACCGTCTTCGCAGGCGTGTTGACCGGCACCAGCATGATGCTCGGCGCATCGCCCACGTGGGCGATGGGCGTGAAGTCGCGCACCGTGTCGTAGGGCAGTTTGGGCGTGATGGCCGGGCCGATGGCGTGCGTGCTCGTGGTCGCGAGCAGCAGCGTGTAGCCGTCGGGCGGCGCCTTGGCCGCGAGGTCGGAACCGATCGCACCGCCGGCGCCGGGCTTGTTGTCGACCACCAGCGTGGCGCCGAGCTTCTCGCCCATCTTCTGGCCCAGCGTGCGGGCAAAGAGGTCGGTGGCGCCGGCCGCCGGGAACGGCACGATCAGGCGGATGGGCCGGTTCGGGTAGTTCTGGGCCAGTGCGGGCACCGCGGCCAGCACCAGCGCAGCCGCGGCAAGCGCGGCGCGGGTGGTTCGTTTCATGGAATTCATTGTGTCCGAGGTGGTGTGTCGGGAGCGCGCCTTGTCCGACGTGGCCGCAGGATTGGACACGCGGGGCATTGAAAAGGGAAATGGATTTATCGGATAGATATATGAATCTGGCGCATCAATGTTGCCACGGCCATCACGCGGCGCGAGGCCTTACGCCCGACCATCAGAAATAGCGATGGGGTCGCATCAGCAAACGGTATTTCCTCCCGGGCGCCCTGCCGTCCGATAGTCGCGCCAGTCCACTCGACACAGAAGTGGCGCACAGGAGACCTCCCCTTGAACTTTCCTTCCCTCGAGGGCGCCGATGCCGGCGCCCTCTGCTTCAGCTCGCGCGTTCTTCGCGTGAAGCGGCACCCGCTCGGCCTGGCCCTGCTGGCACTGGCCGGCGCGGCCTCGGCGCAGTCCTCGGTGACGCTGTTCGGCGTCATGGATGCGGGCGTCAGCCATTTCGAGACCGTCAGCGAGTACCGCCCGGCGTTCGATCCGCGGCGCCCTGCCGCCGCCCTGCTCGCCGCGGCCGTGCCGCGGGTGACGCAAAGCCAGACCACGCTGTCGCGCGGCGGCTACCGCGGCAGCAGCCTGGGCTTTCGGGGCACGGAAGACCTGGGCGGCGGCCTGGCGGCGAGCTTCTGGCTGGAGTCGAACATCGCCAACGACGACGGCAAGACGGGCCTGGCCTCGTTCGCCAAGCGTTCGACGCTGAGCCTGTCGGGCGGCTTCGGCGAGCTGCGGCTGGGCCGCGACTACACGCCGATCTTTCGCAACGACTCGCTGGCCGACCCCTTCGCCGTGCAGGGCGCAGGCCTGTCGGTGATCGCGCGCGTCAACAGCGCCTCGTCCACGCTCCTGGGCGGCGCACCGGCCGGCGTGGCCGCTGGCGACAACTACGCACGCGCCAGCAACAGCATCGGCTACTTCCTGCCGCCGGACCTCGGCGGCTTCCACGGGCAGCTCCAGTACGCCTTGCCCGAGAACATCCGCTACAGCCCGGACGTGACGCCGACGAACGCGCGCGGGCGCTACCTGGGCGGGCGCTTCGGCTATGCCAAGGGACCGCTCAACGTGGCGCTGGCGTTCGGTGAAGACAACAAGGACCGCCTGCCCTCGGGCGCCGCGGCCCGGCCGCCCGTCGACGCCGGCGGCGAGGACCGGCTGAAGACCGTCAGCCTCAGCGCCACCTACGACTTCGGCCCCGTCAAGCTGCTGGGCGAACTGTCGCAACTGCGGCACCGGCGCGCGCAGGCACAGCCCTGGATGCAGGATCGCACCGACAAATACAACGGCTATTTGGTGGGCGCCACGGTGCCCGTGGGCCCGGGGCTCGTTCGCGCGTCGTTCGGTCGCGTCAGCTACAAGCCCGGCGCCACCGGCCTGCCGGGAGACACCGCGCAAGGCGCCAGCGCCAGCCAATGGGCGCTGGGCTACGTGCACCACCTGTCCCGCCGCACGGCGCTGTACGCCACGTTCGCGCGCGTTCGCATCCGGGACGGCCAGAACGACAAGGCGATCGGCTCCGTGACGAGCGCCAGCGACGCGCCCTATCCGGGCTACCTGGCCGCCAGCGGCTGGCGCCCGCGCAGCGCCACGGGCTACGACTTCGGCATCCGCCACATCTTCTGATCTTCGTTTTCATGCGCCCCTGCATTCATTCCATGTTGACCCACACCTCCACCTTTGCGCTTCGTTCCCTGGCCGTGGCCGCCCTCCTCGCCTTCGGCGCAGGCGCGCAGGCCCAGCCCGCCGCATCACCGCAGGCGTCGGCGATCCCGCCGCTCGTCGATGCGATGTACCCCCGGCTCGACGCCCTCTACAAGGACCTGCACGCCCACCCCGAACTTGCTTTCAAGGAAACGCGCACCGCCGCCCTGCTCGCCGCCGAGATGCGCGCCATCGGCTTCGAGGTGACCGAGAAGGTCGGCGGCACCGGCGTCGTGGCGCTGTACCGCAACGGCCCCGGGCCGGTCGTGATGGTGCGCACCGACATGGACGGCCTGCCGATGGAAGAAAAGACCGGCCTGCCCTACGCCAGCCAGGCCCGCACCGACTGGGGCGGGCGCGACAGCTTCGTGGCCCACAGCTGCGGCCACGACATCCACATGGCCAGCTGGCTCGGCACCGCGCGCACGCTGGTCGCGCTCAAGGACCAATGGAAAGGCACGCTGATGTTCATCGGCCAGCCCGCCGAAGAAACCGTCTCGGGCGCCAAGGCGATGCTCGCGGACGGCCTGTTCACGCGCTTTCCCAAGCCCGACGCCGCGTTCGCGCTGCACACGGCGCCCACACCCCACGGCGCCATCGGCTACGGCGTCGGCATCAGCAGCTCCAACTCCGACGCGCTGGAAATCGTCTTCAAGGGACGCGGCGGCCACGGCTCGCGGCCGCACACCACCATCGACCCGATCGTGATCGCCGCGCGCTTCGTGACCGACGTGCAGGCCGTGGTGAGCCGCGAGAAAGACCCGGCCGAATTCGGTGTCGTGACGATCGGCGCCATCCAGGGCGGCACCGCCGGCAACATCATTCCCGACACGGTCACGCTGCGCGGCACCATCCGCTCGTACAAGCCGCAGGTGCGCGAACAGCTGCTGGCCGGCGTGCGCCGCATGGCCATGGCCGCCGCCGCGACGGGCGGCGCGCCCGAACCCGTGGTCAAGCTGGTGTCGGGCGGAGAAGCGCTGGTCAACGACGAAGCGGTCGTGACCCGCGCGGCCGCCGCGCTCAAGCAGGCGCTGGGCGCAGCGCAGGTCGTTCAATCCACGGTGCCCTCGACGGGCAGCGAAGACTTCTCGGCCTTCATCAACGCCGGCGTGCCGTCGATGTACTTCACGATCGGCGTGCTCGATGCGCGGGACATCGCGGCCTCCGCCCAACCCGGCGGCAAGCCGCTGGCCCGCAACCATTCGCCCTTCTTCGCGCCGGTGCCCGAGCCGTCGATCAAGACCGGCGTGCACGCGATGACCGTGGTGGTGCTCAGCGCGCTGGGCAGATAGGGACGACGGCATCCCCCAAAGAAAAACGGCGCCCGAGGGCGCCGTTTGTGCGTTCAGAGAAAGCCCGTCGATCAGTCTTCGACGAAGGCCTCTTCGCGCTTGGACTTCACGGCCGGCAGCAGCACGATGATGAGCAGCAGGGCCGCGGCCGCCAGCAGGCTGGCCGAGATCGGACGCGTGACGAACACGCTCCAGTCGCCGCGCGACAGCAGCAGCGAACGGCGCAGGTTCTCTTCCATCATCGGGCCCAGGATGAAGCCCAGCAGCAGCGGCGCAGGCTCGCAACCCAGCTTGAAGAAGGTGTAGCCCACCAGACCGAAGATGCCCACCATCCAGATGTCGAAGGTGTTGTTGTTGGTCGAGTACACGCCGATCGCGCAGAACAGAACGATCGCCGGGAACAGGAACTTGTAGGGCACCGACAGCAGCTTGATCCACATGCCGATCAGCGGCAGGTTCAGCACGATCAGCATCGCGTTGCCCAGCCACATCGAGGCGATCAGGCCCCAGAACAGCTCGGGGTTGCTGGTCATCACCTGCGGGCCGGGCTGGATGTTGTGGATGGTCATCGCACCCACCATCAGCGCCATCACGGCGTTGGGCGGAATGCCCAGCGTGAGCAGCGGAATGAAGGAGGTCTGCGCACCGGCGTTGTTGGCCGACTCGGGAGCCGCCACGCCGCGGATGTTGCCCTTGCCGAAGGGCACTTCGCCCGGCTTCAGCTTGGTCTTCTTCTCGATCGTGTAGGCCGCGAAAGCCGCCAGCAGTGCACCGCCGCCGGGCAGGATGCCCAGGGCCGAACCCAGCGCCGTGCCGCGCAGCACGGCAGGCACCATGCGCTTGAAGTCTTCCTTGGTCGGGAACAGGCCCGAGACCTTGGCGGTGAACACTTCGCGCTCGTCGTCCGGGCGCGAGAGGTTGGCAATGATTTCGCCGTATCCGAACACGCCCATGGCGATGGCCACGAAGCCGATGCCGTCGGTGAGTTCGGGAATGTCGAAGCTGTAGCGTGCGACACCCGAGTTCACGTCGGTACCGACCAGGCCCATCAGCAGGCCCAGCACGATCATCGCGATCGCCTTGAGCAGCGAACCCGAGGCCAGCACCACGGCGCCGATCAGGCCCAGGATCATCAGCGAGAAGTATTCGGCGGGGCCGAACTTGAAGGCCAGCTCGGTCAGCGGCGGCGCGAAGGCGGCAAGAATGAGCGTGCCGACGCAACCTGCGAAGAACGAGCCCAGACCGGCCGCAGCGAGCGCCGGACCTGCACGGCCCTTGCGCGCCATCTGGTAGCCGTCGATCACGGTCACCACCGACGACGATTCGCCCGGCAGGTTCACCAGAATCGCGGTGGTCGAGCCACCGTACTGTGCGCCGTAATAAATACCGGCCAGCATGATCAGCGCCGACACAGGCGGCAGCGCATACGTGGCGGGCAGCAGCATCGCAATCGTCGCGACCGGGCCGATGCCCGGGAGCACGCCGATCAGCGTGCCCAGAATGCAGCCGACCAGGCAGTACAGCAGGTTCGTGAAGGTAAAGGCAACGCCAAAACCCATTGAGAGGTGTTCAAACAGTTCCATGTGAGCAGCTTTCTTCTCTCAACCGATGAAGGTCGGCCAGACCTGGATCTGCAGCTTCAGCGCCCAGATGAATGCAACGTAGCTGCCGATGGCCAGAACGGTGGCCAGGATCAGCACGGTGGGCAGCTTGAACTCGTGGCCCGCGAGGCTGGCGATGATCACGAGCGCGTAGATCGCGATGATCATGCCCATGGCCGGCACGCCGATGCTCGGCAGGCCGCCGAGCAGCACGCCGAAGGCGAGGTTGGCGCCCAGGATGAACACCACTTGCTTCCAGGCCCACTTGCCGATTTTTTCGCCATCGGTCGTTTCAACGGTGAGCCCGCTGAACATGATGCCCAGGCCGATCAGCGCCATCAGGATGCCCAGCATGAGCGGGAAGTAACCCGGACCCATGCGGGCGCCGCTGCCCACGCTGTAGGTGGTGGCGCCCCATGCGAACGCCACGCCCACGACGGTGAACATCAGTCCCGAGAAAAAGTCTTTCTGACTTTTGATTTTCACGAACAGTCTCCTCGAACAATTTCGATGCGGGATTGTCGAGTCAGCCTCCGGTCAGGCCGATGTGGATTCCACTAACCGAAGGACTAGGGATAACCCGAAATGACTCATGGGATCCCTTCAAGAAACACCGCGGAACCGGCTTTGCCGGGCCGCTGGTGTTGCCCCCGGCGAGGGGGTTGGCGTAGCGACACGAAGTGCGCGAAGCCTGGGGGAGGACCTATTCCAGAGGAGGCGTTGCGCTGAGCACTTCTTCGATGGTCGTCACGCCCTCGGCCACGCGCAGCGCACCGGCCAGGCGCAGCGGCCGCATGCCGTCGATCACGGCCTGGCGTCGCAGGCCCGTGAGGTTGGGCTCCTTGGTGACCTGGTCCTTGAACGGCTCGGTCACGCTCAGCAGTTCGTACAGGCCCATGCGGCCCATGTAGCCGGTCATGCGGCAATCGACGCAGCCCACGGGCTTGTAGGCACGCACCGGACCGGTGATCTGCCACGGCTTGACGATGGCCTCGAGGCTCTCGCGCGTGACCGCATCGTCGGGCTGCTTGCAATGCGGGCACAGCGTGCGCACGAGGCGCTGCGCGAGCACGCCCAGCATCACGGCTGTGATGAGGTACGAGGGCACGCCCAGTTCCATCATCCGCGTGATGGCGCTGGGCGCGTCGTTGGTGTGCAGCGTGCTGAACACGAGGTGGCCGGTGAGCGCGGCCTGCACCGCCATCTCGGCGGTGGCGAGGTCGCGGATTTCGCCGACCATGATGATGTCCGGGTCCTGCCGCATCAGCGCGCGCAGCCCCTCGGTGAAGCCGAAGTCGAGTTGCGGCTGCACCTGGGTCTGGTTGAACGAAGGCTCGATCATTTCGATCGGGTCTTCCACCGTGCTCACGTTGACCTCTTCGGTCGCCACGCGCTTGAGCGTGGAGTACAGCGTGGTGGTCTTGCCCGAGCCCGTGGGCCCGGTCACCAGGATGATGCCGTTGGGCCGCGTGACGAGCTGCTCCCAGCGCTGCGCGTCGTGCTGCGCGAAGCCCAGCGCGTCGAGGTCTTTCACCGCGGTGTCGGGGTCGAAGATGCGCATCACCATCTTCTCGCCGAAGGCCGTCGGCAAGGTCGACAAACGCATTTCGATTTCGTCGCCGCGCATGTTGCGGGTCTTGATGCGGCCGTCGAGCGGGCGGCGCTTTTCGACCACGTCCATGCGGCCCAGCAGCTTGATGCGCGCGACCATCGCGTTCATCACGCCCATGGGCATCTGGTAGGCCGGGTGCAGGATGCCGTCGATGCGAAAGCGGATCACGCCCTGCTCGCGGCGCGGCTCCAGGTGGATGTCGCTGGCGCGCTGGTCGAAGGCGTACTGCCACAGCCAGTCGACCACCTGCACCACGCTCTGGTCATTGGCGTCGAGCTGCTTCGTGCTCTTGCCCAGTTCGACCAGCTGCTCGAAGCTCGCGCCGCCGGTGTTGCCGCCGGCCTTCTGCGCGGCGCGCACCGACTTGGCCAACGCGAAGAATTCCGCCGTGTAGCGCTGAATGTCGGCCGGGTTGGCCACCACGCGGCGCACGGTGCGCTTGGACTGGCGCTCGACCTCGGCGATCCAGTCGGTGAGGAACGGTTCGGCCGTGGCCACCACCACCTCGTTCGGCAGCACCTGCACGGGCAGCACCTTGTGGCGCTCGGCGTAGCCGGCGCTCATGGTGTCGGCCACCTTGCCCACGTCGACCTTGAGCGGATCGATGCGCAGATAAGCCAGGCCGGCGCGGCCGGCCAGCCACTGCGTGAGCGCTTCGAGGTCGAGCGGCTTGCCGTCGGCCTCGCGCGTCATGGCCACGTTGGCCAGGCGCACCAGCGGCGCCTGTCGGCTCTCGGCCTGGGCGCAGCGCGCGATGGTGCGCTTGGCCTCCATCGGCGAGATCACGCCGTCGGTGGCGAGCCATTCGATCAGGCGACGCAGGTCGAGCGGACCTTCGTGGCGGGCAGCAGAGGCGGAAGCGGCGGCGGGTACAGCGCTCATGAACCGGAGGTCAGGTGATCAGGTGGTGAGGGAAAGCGTCATCGGCTTGAACACCCGCAGCCATTTCGGCGCGGGCAGGCCCCAGCGAGTCTGGATGGTTTGGGCGCGCTCGGCAAGCACCTCGCGCTTCGGGCGCGACGCCGTGCGCTGGGCCAGCACCACCGTGTTGCCTTCGCGCGTCGGCTTGAAGGCCCAGACCGCGTCGGCGCCGAAGGCGGCGGCGATTTTCTCGAGGCTGCGCTCGTAGCTCGACGAGCGGCCGAAGAGGTTGACCGTCATGCAGCCGTCTTCGGTGAGCAGCGCGCGGCAGTCGGCATAGAAGGCCTCGCTGTCGAGCACCGGCGCGGCGGCCTCGTGGTCGTACAGGTCGACCTGCAGCGCATCGACCGTGCCCTGCCATTCGGGCTTGCGGATTTCCTCGGCCGCATCGGCGATCACCACGCGCAGCTTCAGGTCGTCGGCCGGCAGCTTGAACCAGCCGCGGCAGGCCGACACCACCTGCGGGTTCAGCTCGACCGCGGTGGTGCGCATGCGCAGCGTCTTGCGGCTGAACTTGGTGAGCGTGGCCGCGCCCAGGCCCAGCTGCATCGCGTGGCGGTTGCCCACGCCCTTGCTGTCGACGAACAGCAGCCAGGCCATCATGCGCTGCACGTACTCGAGCTCGATCTCGAAGGGTGCGTCGAGCTTCATCGAGCCCTGGACCCATTCGGTGCCCAGGTGCAGGTAGCGGATGTCGCCCCAGTCGGAAAAATTGACTTCGGGCAGGACGAGGGTTTTCTTGGAAGAAGCGGAAGAAGCCATCAGAGAAGGTGGTGGGCAACGAAGACCTCGCGCCAGGCCGCGAGCTTGCGCTCGAAGGACCACGACGCGTTGGCGGGGCTGGTGGAGGGCAGCGAATACACCGGCACCCCGAGGGTGCGCGTGTGGCGTGCGTGCTTGAAGCTCTCGCCGCCGTTGTGGGCGATGGCGGCGAGCTTCGGCAGTCGCAGGCCGGCGATGTCGTTCACGACCGGCGAGCGGATCGCCGTGTCGAGGCTGCCCTCGCGCTCGCAGGCGCCGTACACGTCCCACACGCCGAGGCCGCGATCGAGCAGCCAGTCGCAGCGCGCGCGGTAGCTGTCTGCGCCCGTCGGAAGCAGGGGGTCGGGCCAGAGGGCTTGCAAGATCTTCCAGAACTGATTTTGGGGATGCGCATAGTACTGCTGCCGCTCGAGCGACTTGACGCCCGGGAAGCTGCCGAGGATGAGCACACGTGTGTGGGGCGAGACGATGGGCGCGAGGCCGGTCAGCACCATGCCGGCGGTGGCGGCAACGGTCGGAGACGGGATGGCGGTCGGTTTCATGGGCGGTATCTTGGCATTGCCGCGCGGTGTGCCTGAACGCCCATGAAAAAACCCGCCGAAGCGGGTTCTTTCGTCAAGCACGGGACGAAGCCCGGTGCATGGAAGTTACGGCTTCTTGGCCGCTTCGTTCTCGGCCGTGCCCGGCACCTTCTCGCCGATCGCCTTGCCGGCGCTGCGCATGCCGTCGGCCGTCTTGTGGCCGGCCGTTTCCACGGCGTCGCCGGTCTTCACGGCCGCCTTCTTGGTGGCGGTGGTGGCCTTCTTGGTGGTGTTCTTGGTCGCGTTCCAAGCCTTCTTGGTGCCGCGCTCGGTGGCGTTGGCTGCCTTCTTGGTGCCGCTCTTGGTGGCATCCCAGGCCTTCTCGGCGCCGCTCTCGGTCGCGTTCACGGCCTTCTTGGTCGTGCTCTTGGTGGCGTCCCAGGCCTTCTCGGTGCCGCGTGCGGTCGCATCGACGGCGTCCTTGCCGGCTTCCTTCACCTTCTCGGTGGTCGTGGGCTCGGCCGCGGTGGTCTGCGCGATGGCCGACACACCGATGGAGGCCAGCGCCAGTGCGAGCGCGACGGGCAGGGTACGAACAAAAGATGTGGTCATGAAAGACTCCTTTTTTGAGTGAAGTGCGGAGTGACGACAGTGCCACTGGACAACCAACGTCACTTCGAACTTCAAGGATGACAGCAAAAAGGGCCCGATGGCCTGCGCTGGCGCAACTCGGGAACTTGGCCTACGCGGCGGGCGGACGCCCCTCCGACACGTTCAGCAGACTTTGGAGCTTCGGCAGGGCTGCCACCGCATTGCGCGTGGTGTTTTCGGCCAGCGACGCGATGTCGATGCCCCGCAGCTGCGCGACCACTTCGGCGATGCGCGGCAGCTCGCCGGGCTCGTTGCGGCCCTGTGCTTCGCCCGCCTCGCGCTGCGCCTGCGTGCGGTACAGCCAGTGCGGCTGGATGTCGGGCGCGTCGGTTTCCATCACCAGCGCGTCCATCGGCAGGGTGGCCGCGAGCCGGCGCAGCTGCAGCGCGCGCTCGAAGGTCACGGCGCCGCCGAAGCCCAGCTTCAGGCCGATCTCGATGCAGGCCTGCGCCTGCTGCTCGCTGCCGTTGAACGCGTGGGCGATGCCCTGCCACGGCCGCCCGCCCGCGGTCTGGCGCAGATGCTTGAGCACCTTGTCGACCGAGCGCCGCACATGGATGAGCACGGGCAGCCCGTGCTTGCGCGCCAGTTGCAACTGAGTGTGAAAGAAGCGTTCCTGTCTATCGGCGTCCAGGCCTTCGACGAAGTAGTCGAGCCCGATCTCGCCGACCGCCACCAGGCGCGGATCGTCGCGCCGCGCGTGCAGCTCGTCGTCGAGCGTCTGCAGGTCCGCATCGCTCGCCTGCCCCGTGCACAGCGGGTGGATGCCCAGCGCGTAGGCGTCGCCCTGCGCGTGCGCCAGCTCGCGCACGGTGGCGAAGTTGAAGGCCGCCACCGCCGGAATGACGCACAGCACCACGCCCTGCGCCGCCGCGCGGGCGCGGATGACGGGCATCTCGGCACCGAATTCGGGCGCATCGAGGTGACAGTGGGTATCGACAAACGCAGCCATCGCGCGATGATGCCCGAAGGGATGCACAGGCGCGGAAAGCGTGCTACTGTGAACTCCTTCACGCGTCCTTTTTTGCCGGAGGTGCTCCGATGCGCAGGCCCGCTTTCTACAGCCGCTCGCCCCGCACGCTGCCGCCGGCCGCAGCACCGGCGGCCGGGTCGCCGGCGGATGCCGCGGCTGTGGCCGAGGCCGACGCCGCGCAAGCCCCACCCCCTCGCGCACGCTGGCAGCCGGGGCGCCGCGCCTTCGCGCTGCTCACCGTCGGCTGCATCGCCATCGCCGCCGGCGGCGCCTTCTGGGCACCGCGCCAGGGCGCCAAGGCGCTCACGCAGAAAGACATCGACGCCGCCGTGCTGCGCACGCTGCAGACCGCCACCCTGCCCTCGCCCGCGGCCAAGGCCGCCGACATCGTGCGGCCCTCGGTGGTGCGCGTGGTCGGCTACGGCCCCGAGAAGGCCACGCCCGAAGCCAAGACCCAGAAGCGCGGCCGCAACATGGCCAAGGGCAAGCCGCCCGAGGCGCCCGCCGACGGCGGCACGCCGGGCGAGGTCGAGCGCGGCGTGGGCACGGGCGTGGTGATCGTCGACAAGGGCGTGATCCTCACCAACCTGCACGTGGTCGCCGGCGCCGAGAAGATCAAGGTCACCTTCGCCGACGGCCTGGAGGCCATCGCCGTCATCACCGGCGTGCAGCCCGAGAACGACCTGGCCGTGCTGCAGGCCCAGAAGATTCCCGACGACCTGATCCCCGCCGTGATGCGCTCCACCGCCGACCTGCGCTCCGGCGACCAGGTGGCGGCCGTTGGCTTTCCGTTCGGCATCGGGCCGTCGGTGTCGGCCGGCGTGGTGTCGGGCCTGAAGCGCTCCTTCCGTTCGCCCGAGGGCAAGCAGGAGCTGGGTAACCTGATCCAGTTCGACGCCGCCGCCAACCCCGGCAATTCGGGCGGCCCGCTCATCAACATGGACGGCGAGGTGCTGGGCATCGTCACCGCCATCCTCAACCCGACGCAGCAGCGCACCTTCATCGGCATCGGCTTCGCGGTGCCGATCGAGAACGCCGCTTCGGCGGCCGGCTCGCCGCCCTTCTGATTTCTTCGAAAGCCTTTCGCATGAGCACAGAAAACCCGACCTCGTCGACCTTTGCAACAGCCCCCGCCACCGCCGAGCTGATGGAGCAGATCCTCTACGAGGTGAAGCGCGTGGTCGTGGGGCAGGACCGCTTTCTCGAGCGCGTGATGGTCGCGATGCTCGCGGGCGGCCACCTGCTGGTCGAAGGCGTGCCGGGGCTGGCCAAGACGCTCACCATCAAGACGCTGGCCGACACCGTGCGCGGCCAGTTCAAGCGCATCCAGTTCACGCCCGACCTGGTGCCGGCCGACCTCGTGGGCACGCGCATCTACAACCAGAAGACGGGCGAGTTCAGCACCTCGCTGGGCCCGGTGTTCGCCAACCTGCTCCTGGCCGACGAAATCAACCGCGCGCCGGCCAAGGTGCAAAGCGCGCTGCTCGAGGTGATGCAGGAGCGCCAGGTCACCATCGCCGGCGAGACACACAAGGTGCCGCGCCCCTTTCTCGTGATGGCCACGCAGAACCCGATCGAGACCGAGGGCACCTACCCGCTGCCCGAAGCGCAGGTCGACCGCTTCATGATGAAGGTGATGGTCGACTACCCGAGCGACGAGGAAGAGTTCGTGATCGTGCAGCGCGTGATCGGCCCGCCCGTCTCGGCCACGCCGGTCGCCACCACCGAACAGCTGGCCGAGCTGCAGGCCGAGGCGCGGCGCGTGTACGTCGACCCTTCGCTGATCCAGTACGCCGTGAAGCTGGTGTCGGCCACGCGCACGCCCGAGAAGCACGGCCTGAAGGACCTGCGCCGCTTCATCACCTTCGGCGCCAGCCCGCGCGCCAGCATCAGCCTCACCGAAGGCGCGCGCGCCCTGGCGCTGCTGCGCGGCCGCAGCTACGCGCTGCCCGAAGACATGAGCGCGCTGGTGCCCGACGTGCTGCGCCACCGCGTGACGCTGTCCTACGAAGGCCTGTCCGAAGGGCTCACGCCCGACGGGCTGATCGAGAAGATCATGAAGGCCGTCCCCGCTCCTCCCAAGCCCCTCGAACATGAAAAGCTGGTGGCGTAAGGCCCCCGAGGCCGCGAACGACGACCGGCTCGCGATCGAAGCCGGCGGGGCCGAACGCGCGCTGCGCCGGCTCGAATGGACCGTGATCCGCCGCCTCGACGGGCTGCTGCAGGGCGACTACCGCACGCTGATGCGCGGCACCGGCCTGGACTTGGCCGACCTGCGCGAGTACCAGCACCACGACGACGTGCGCCACATCGACTGGAACGTCACCGCGCGGCTGCAGACGCCGCACGTGCGCGTGTTCACCGAAGACCGCGAGATGGCCGCGTGGTTCGTGCTCGACCTGAGCCGCTCGGTCGATTTCGGCTCGGGCCTGAAGGCCAAGCGCGAGATCTCGGCCGGCTTCGTCGGCGTGCTCGCGCGGCTGCTCACGCGGCACGGCAACCGGGTCGGCGCGCTGGTCTACGGCCGCGACCTCGAGGCCGTGATCCCGCCGCGCACCGGCCGCCGCCATGTGCTGCACCTGCTGCACGCGATGGAAAAGCGCGCGAACCAGGCCGAGGCCGCGCCCGCGCAGAAGGGCATGACGCGCCTGGCCGACCTGCTGACCTCCGCCGCCTCGCTCATGCCGCGCCGCTCCACCGTGTTCGTGGTGTCCGACTTTCTCAGCGAGCCCGGCTGGGAGCGCCCGCTGGGCCAGCTGGTGCAGCGGCACGAAGTGATTGCCGTGCGCCTGTTCGATCCGCTCGAACTCGAGCTGCCCGACCTCGGCCTGGTGCCGCTGCGCGATGCCGAGACCGGCGAGCAGCTGTGGGTCGACACCCATGACGCGGGGTTCCGCAAACGCTTCGCGCGGCTGGCCGCCGAACGCGAGACCACCCTGCGCGAGTCGCTGGCCCGGGCCGGCGTCGACGCCCTCGAACTCTCGACCAACGACGATCTGGTCGAAGCCATCGTGCGATTCGCGGACCTGCGCAAGCGCCGGGTCCGCGGCGTCGCAGCGGGTGGCGGGAAGGCGGTGGTGGCGGCATGACATTCCTCTGGCCTCAATTCCTCTGGCTGCTGGCGGCCTTGCCGCTGCTGGTGCTCCTGTATGTCTGGCTGATCCGCCGCAAGAAGAAGATGGCGGTGCGCTACGCCAGCCTGTCGATCGTGCGCGAGGCCATGGGCCCGGGCCAGAGCCTGCGGCGCCACATCCCGCCGCTGCTGTTCCTGGTGGCCATGGCCGCGATGCTGGTGGCGGCGGCGCGGCCGATGGCGGTGGTGGTGCTGCCGTCGAACCAGCAGACCATCATCCTGGCGATGGACGTGTCGGGCAGCATGCGCGCGGCCGACGTGCAGCCCAACCGGCTGGTGGCCGCGCAGGAGGCGGCCAAGAGCTTCATCAAGGACCTGCCGCGCCACGTGAAGGTGGGCATCGTCGCCTTCGCGGGCAGCGCGCAGGTGGCGCAGCTGCCCACCACCAACCACGACGACCTCGTGACGGCCATCGACAGCTTCCAGCTGCAGCGCGCCACGGCCACGGGCAACGCCATCGTGGTGTCGCTGGCCACGCTGTTTCCCGACGCGGGCATCGACATCTCGCAGTTCAGCGCCCCCAGCCGCCAGCGCGGCATCCCGATCGACCAGAACGAGAAGCAGCTCAAGGAGTTCACGCCCGTGGCGCCCGGCTCGTTCACCTCGGCCGCGATCATCATGCTGACCGACGGCCAGCGCACCACGGGCGTCGACCCGCTGGACGCCGCCAAGGCCGCGGCCGACCGCGGCGTGCGCATCTACACGGTGGGCGTGGGCACGGTCGACGGCGAGACCATCGGCTTCGAAGGCTGGTCGATGCGCGTGCGGCTCGACGAAGAAACGCTCAAGGCCATCGCCAACAAGACCAGCGCCGAGTACTTCTACGCCGGCACCGCGAGCGACCTGAAGAAGGTCTACGAGACGCTGAGCTCCAAGCTCACGGTCGAGAAGAAGGAAACCGAGATCTCGGCGCTGTTCGCGCTGGGCGCGGCGGTGCTCACGCTGTTGTCGGCGGGACTGTCGCTGCTCTGGTTCAACCGGATTCTTTAGCGCTCGCCGAGGGTGCAGCAGGCGGCATCTTCACCGCCCCCACGCCGCCCAGGAACAGGTCGGCCACGATCGGCGCGATGGCCGCGTGGTCGAGCCGGCCGCCGGGCTTCATCCAGGTGAACATCCAGTTGATCATGCCGAACAGCAGCATGGTCAGCGGCTTGGCGAGCTCGTCGCTCGGCGCGCCGGGGCGCAGCGCCGACACCGCGCGCGCAAAACCGGCGACCACGGCGCGCTCTTGGTCGAGCACGCGCTCGCGGTCCTCGTCCTCGAGAAAGCGCACGTCGTCGGTCAGCACGCGGTGCGCGTCCTGCGCGCCGGCGTACTCCTCGACGATGCGGTAGATGAAGCGGCGCAGCCGCTCTTCGTCGGTGGACGGCTGGGCCTCTTCCTCGGCCACCAGCGCCGCCAGCTTCGAGACGTGCGTCTCGGCGATGCTGATGAGCAGGCTGCTCTTGTCCTTGTAGTAGTGGTAGAGCGTGGCCTTCGAGAGGTTGCAGGCCTCGGCGACCTGGTTCATCGAGGTCGCGGGGTAGCCGCGGCGGGCGAACAGCTGGGCGGCCTGCGCGAGGATCAGTTCGCGCTGGTCGTCGTAGGTGGCGGATCTTCCACGCGGCATCGGGTCTTCTTCCTGGGTTGTCTGTCGGTTGCTGGCGTGCAGCAGGCTCGATCTTGCATGAAGCCGCAGGGCTAGCCGCGGCGGGTGGCGATCAGGGATTTCACGTCGGTGGCGGGCAGGCGCGGGCGGTCTTTTTCCACCTCGGCGAGCGGCGCCACCTCGTGCAGGCTGGCCAGGCTGCGCACCGTCAGCGCCTGGTAGGTCTGCGTGCCTTCGAGCTTCCAGGCGATCTCTTCGTCGCTGAGTTCGCGCCGCACCTTGGCCGGGATGCCCGCCGCGAGCGAACGCGCGGGCACCTTCATGCCGGCGGGCACGAAGGCGCAGGCCGCGACGATGGCTTTCTCGCCCACCTCGGCCTCGTCCATCACCACCGCGTTCATGCCCACCAGCGCGTCGCGCCGCACGATGCAGCTGTGCAGGATCGCACCGTGGCCGATGTGGCCGTTGACCTCCACCACCGTGTCGTTGTCGGGAAAGCCGTGGATGCAGCAGTGGTCCTGCACGTTCGAGCCCTCCTGCAAGACGATGCGGCCGAAGTCGCCGCGCAGGCTGGCGCAGGGGCCGACATAACAGTTCGGGCCCACGATCACGTCGCCGATCAGCACGGCCGTGGGATGCACGTAGGCGCTCGGGTCGACGACAGGAATCACGCCGTCGATGGAATAGCTGGGCATTCGGTCTCCTTGTTTTTTCGCAGGCCTCAGGGTTTGCCCTGAAGGCACCCCGCTTGTGCCGGAATCGAGGTCGATCCTAAAATCAACCGAACGGTCGGTCAATAGTGTTTACGCACCGAGCCGTCCCCACAAAGGATGAAAGAGACACGCATGACTGAGCCTTTGGTACTCATCAGCGACAGCGGCGCCGTCCGCACGCTGAGCCTGAACCGCCCCGCGGCGCTCAACAGCTTCACGACCGGGTTGCACGCCGAGTTGCTGGCCGCACTCGAAGCCGCTGCCGCCGACAGCAGCGTGCGCTGCGTGGTGCTCACCGGTGCCGGTCGCGCCTTCTGCGCGGGGCAGGACCTGGCCGACCCGTCGGTCGCGCCCGACCCCACGCCGGGCGCCGCGCCCAAGGACCTGGGCCACGTCATCTCCACCTACTACGGCCCGCTGGTCGGGCGCCTGCGCTCGATGCCAGTGCCCGTGGTTGCCGCCGTCAACGGCGTGGCGGCCGGCGCGGGCGCCAACCTCGCGCTGTGCTGCGACCTCGTCGTGGCCGGCCGCTCGGCCAGCTTCATCCAGGCCTTCACCAAGATCGGCCTCGTGCCCGACACCGGCGGCACCTGGCTGCTGCCGCGCCTCGTGGGCCCGGCGCGCGCGCTGGGCATCGCGATGCTGGGCGACAAGCTCCCGGCCGAAGACGCCGCGCGCATCGGCCTCATCTGGCAGTGCGTGGACGACGCGGCCCTGGCCGACACCGCCGCCGCGCTGGCGGCGCGCCTGGCCGGCATGCCCACGCGCGCACTCGTGGCCACCCGCGAAGCGATGGCCGCCGCGCAAAACCTCGACCTGGGCGCGGCACTTGCCGAAGAAGCGCGCATCCAACGCGAGATGGGCAACGCCGACGACTACCGCGAAGGTGTCGAGGCTTTCCGCGCCAAGCGCGCCCCGGTGTTCAAGGACCGCTGAGATGACCGACGCTTCCCGCACCCCGCAACAGACCGCCGAGTTCGTGCGCGACGGCATGTTCGCGAACGACAACGCCAGCAAGGGCCTGGGCATGCGCATCGTGGAGGTCGGCCCCGGCCAGGCCACGCTCGAGATGCGCGTGCGCCCCGACATGCTCAACGGCCACGCCATCTGCCACGGCGGCTTCATGGCCACGCTGGCCGACTCCACCTTCGCCTTCGCCTGCAACTCGTACAACGAGCTGACCGTGGCCTCGGGCTTCGCCATCGACTTCCTCGCGCCGGCGCGCGAGGGCGACGTGCTCACCGCGCGCTGCTTCGAAGTCTCCAAGGCCGGGCGCACCGGCGTGTACGACACCGAAATCACCAACCAGCGCGGCGAGCGCATCGCGATGTTCCGCGGTCGCTCGTACACCGCCAAGGGCCGGCCGGCCGTCCCGGCCGCTTGAGGAGACACCCCACCATGACCGTGAAACGCCCCGCCCCCGGCGACCTCGAGCCGATCGAAACCGCCAGCCGCGACGAGATCGCCGCCCTGCAGCTCACGCGCCTGCGCGCCACGCTGCGCAACGCCTACGACAACGTGCCGCACTACCGCCAGGCCTTCGATGCCAAGGGCGTGCACCCCGACGACCTGAAGTCGCTGGCCGACCTGTCGAAATTCCCGTTCACGGTGAAGACCGACCTGCGCGACAACTACCCCTTCGGCATGTTCGCCGTGCCGCGCACGCAGGTGGCGCGCATCCACGCATCGTCGGGCACCACCGGCAAGCCGACCGTGGTGGGCTACACCAAGAACGACATCGACACCTGGGCCGACCTCGTTGCGCGCTCGATCCGCGCGGCGGGCGGACGGCCGGGCGACATGATCCACGTCGCCTACGGCTACGGCCTCTTCACCGGCGGCCTGGGCGCGCACTACGGCGCCGAGCGCGCGGGCTGCACCGTCATCCCGATGTCGGGCGGCCAGACCGAGAAGCAGGTGCAGCTCATCCAGGACTTCAAGCCCGACATCATCATGGTCACGCCCAGCTACATGCAGGTGATCATCGAGCAGTTCGAGCGCCAGGGCCTCGATGCCAAAGACAGCTCGCTCAAGGTCGGCATCTTCGGCGCCGAGCCGTGGACCGAAGCCATGCGCCGCGACATCGAGACGCGCGCCGGCATCGACGCCGTCGACATCTACGGCCTGAGTGAAGTGATGGGTCCGGGCGTGGCCAGCGAATGCGTCGAGAGCAAGGACGGCCCGGTGATCTGGGAAGACCACTTCTACCCCGAGATCATCGACCCCGAAACCGGTGAGCTGAAGGCCGACGGCGAAGAAGGCGAACTGGTCTTCACCTCGCTGAGCAAGGAGGCCATGCCGATCGTGCGCTACCGCACGCGCGACCTCACGCGCCTGTTGCCGCCCACCTCGCGATCGTTCCGCCGCATGGGCAAGATCGTCGGGCGCAGCGACGACATGATGATCATCCGCGGCGTGAACGTCTTTCCCACGCAGGTGGAAGAGATCGTGCTCGCGCACAGCGCCCTCACCGGCCTGTACCAGGTGCGCGTGAGCCGCGAAGGCCTGCTCGACCAGGTCGAGGTGCACTGCGAACTCACGCCGCACGAAGCCGCCGCGGCCGACCGCAACGCGATTTCCGAGTGGGTGCAGCACCGCGTGAAGACGCTCATCGGCATCTCCACCCGCGTGGTCGTGCACGGCCCCGACGAAATGGAACGCACGCAGACCGGCAAGGCCCGGCGCGTCGTCGACACGCGCCCGCGCTGAGCGCCCGCGCCCCCACACACCGCACCGAAAGGACACGCACATGTACACCCAGGCCATGGACACGATGGGCAAGGACGCAGGCGACGGCAAGCAGAAGGCCGTGCGCTCCGCCGACGAGCTGCGTCTCGAGGAACGCTTCGACGCGCGCATCGACGCCGGCGACTTCATCGAGGCGAAAGACTGGATGCCCGAGCACTACCGCAAGACGCTGGTGCGCCAGATCAGCCAGCACGCGCATTCGGAAATCGTCGGCATGCTGCCCGAGGGCAACTGGATCAGCCGCGCGCCCACGCTCAAGCGCAAGGCCATCCTGCTGGCCAAGGTGCAGGACGAAGGCGGCCACGGCCTGTACCTGTACGCCGCCGCCGAAACGCTGGGCACCTCGCGCGACCAGATGTTCGACGCGCTGCACACGGGCAAGGCCAAGTACAGCTCGATCTTCAACTACCCCACGCTCAGCTGGGCCGACATGGGCACCATCGGCTGGCTGGTCGACGGCGCGGCCATCATGAACCAGGTGCCGATCTGCCGCTGCTCGTACGCACCGTATGCGCGCGCCATGATCCGCATCTGCCGCGAAGAGAGCTTTCACCAGCGCCAGGGCTACGAGTCGCTGCTGACCATGATGACCCACGGCACCGACGCGCAAAAGGCCATGGTGCAGGACGCGGTCAACCGCTGGTGGTGGCCCTCGATCATGATGTTCGGCCCGCCCGACGACCAGTCGCCCAACTCGGCGCAGTCGATGCGCTGGGGCATCAAGCGCTTCAGCAACGACGAGCTGCGCCAGAAGTTCATCGACGCCACCGTCGAACAGGCCGCGATCCTCGGCGTGACGCTGCCCGACCCCGACCTCAAGTGGAACGAAGAACGCCAGGCGCACGACTTCGGCGTCATCGACTGGAGCGAATTCTGGCGCGTGATCGCCGGCGACGGCCCCTGCAACCGCGAACGCCTGCAGGCCCGCGTGGACGCCTGGGACGACGGCGCCTGGGTGCGCGAAGCCGCAATGGCCCACGCCAACAAACAACCGATGAAGGAAGCAGCATGAGCACCGAAGTGAAGCAAGAGTGGCCCCTGTGGGAAGTGTTCGTGCGCAGCAAGGCCGGCCTCGATCACAAGCACTGCGGCAGCCTGCACGCGGCCGACCCCAAGATGGCGATCCAGATGGCGCGCGACGTCTACACGCGCCGCCAGGAAGGCAGCAGCATCTGGGTGGTGCGCTCCGACCAGATCGTGGCCAGCGACCCGGGCGACAAGGACATGTTCTTCGACCCGGCCGAAGACAAGGTGTACCGCCACCCCACCTTCTACGCACTGCCCAAGTCCGTGGACCACATGTGAGCGAGCGGCACGCCATGCAAGCCTCGATCGAACTGAACCGCACGCCCGCCGTGCACTACCTGCTGCGCATCGGTGACACCTGCCTGGTGCTCGCGCAGCGCCTGGGCGAATGGTGCGGCCACGCACCGGTGCTCGAAGAAGACATCGCGATGGCCAACATCGCGCTCGACCTCGTCGGCCAGGCCCGCGCGGTGCTCACGCACGCCGGCCAGCTCGAAGGCGCCGGCCGCGCGCACGACGAAGACCAGCTCGCCTACCTGCGCGACGAGCGCGACTACTTCAACCTCACGCTGGTGGAGCTGCCGCGCGGCGACTTCGCCTTTGCCGTGCTGCGCAACACCATGGTCGCCACGCTGCTCAAGCTGCTGTGGCAACGCCTGGCCGCGTCGAGCGACGCCGAGGTGGCCGCCATCGCCGGCAAGGCGCTGAAGGAAGCGCGCTACCACCAGCAGCACTCGGCCGACTGGGTCGTGCGCCTGGGCGACGGCACCGACGAATCGCGCCGCCGCACCGAGAAGGCGCTCAAGCAGCTGTGGCTCTACGTGCCCGAGCTGTTCGACAGCGACGACGTCGACGCGCAGGCCAGCGCCAGCGGCCTCGGCCCGGCCTGGAGCGAACTGCGCGAGCCGTGGCTGGCCGAGATGCAGCAGGTGCTCGACGCCGCCGGCCTCGCCATGCCGAAGGAAGCCGCGTTCCGCAGCACCGGCAAGCACGGCGTGCACAGCGAGCACATGGGCTACATCCTGGCCGAGATGCAGCACCTGCAGCGCAGCTTCCCCGGAGGCGTGTGGTGATGAACGCCGTGGCGTCGCGCATTGACGCGGCGTGGGCCGTGCTCCATTCGGTGCCCGACCCCGAGGTGCCGGCCGTGTCGGTCTGCGACCTGGGCATCGTGCGCGAGGTGATCGAGCACGAGGACGGCCTGGAGATCGTGCTCACGCCGACCTACTCCGGCTGCCCCGCGACCGAAGCCATCGAGCACGACGTGCTGGCCGCCATCGAGAACGCAGGCCTGGGCCGTGCGCGCGCCACGCTGCGCCGCGCACCCGCCTGGACCAGCGACTGGATCAGCGACGAAGGCCGCGACAAGCTCAAGGCCTACGGCATCGCGCCGCCCGCGCACCTCACGCCCGAAATGGCGGCCAACACCGCCATGCCGATCAAGCTCTTCGGCCGCATGGCCGGCGAGCGCATCGCCTGCCCGCGCTGCGCCAGCGAGCGCACCGAGCGCCTGTCTGCTTTCGGCTCCACCGCCTGCAAGGCGCTCTATCGCTGCATGGCCTGCCGCGAACCCTTCGAACATTTCAAGCCTATCTGAGGCACGCCCACGATGAGCACCCTCTTCCACCCCCTGCGCGTGAAGGCCATCGAGCCCGACACGCACGAGGCCGTCATCGTCTCGTTCGAGGTGCCGCCGGCGCTGCGCGAAGTCTTCGGCTTCACGCAGGGCCAGTACCTCACGCTGCGCCATGACATCGACGGCCAGGACCTGCGCCGTTCCTATTCGATCTGCGCCGGCCTCGACGACGGCGAGCTGCGCGTCGGCGTGCGCAAGGTGCGCGGCGGCGTGTTCTCCAACTGGATCAACGCCCACCTGCAACCCGGCGACAGCCTGCAGGTGATGGCGCCGCAAGGCCGCTTCTTCGTGCCTATCGAGCCCGAGGCCGCGCGCCACCACGTCGGCATCGCCGGCGGCAGCGGCATCACGCCGATCCTGTCGATCATGAAGACCGTGCTGGCGCGCGAGCCCAAGAGCCGCTTCACGCTGATCTACGGCAACCGCCAGCTGCAGTCCACGATGTTCAAGGAAGAGATCGAGGACCTGAAGAACCGCTACATGACGCGGCTCGTGCTGCAGCACGTGTTCTCCGACGAGCACACCGATTCGCCGCTGGGCTTCGGCGTGATGAACCGCGAGAAGATCGGTGAGTTCCTGGCCTCGGTGGTGCCCGCCGCGCAGATCGACCACGTGTACGTGTGCGGCCCGTTCCAGATGAACGACGAGGCCGAGGCCGCGCTGCTCGCCGCGGGCGTGCCCGAGGACCGCATCCACATCGAGCGCTTCGGCGTCGCGCTGCCTTCGGCCAGCCAGGTCGGCGCGGTGGTGCACGAGGCGCAGCCGGGCGACGCCAAGCAGGCGCGCGTGACCATCGTGCGCGACGGCCTGCAGCGCGAGATCACCTACACCGAGGGCCAGCCCAGCATCCTCGATGCGGCGTCGGCGGCCGGGCTCGAGGTGCCGTTCTCGTGCACCTCGGGCGTGTGCGGCACCTGCCGCGCGAAGTGCGTGGACGGGGAAGTCCGCATGGAAAGAAACTTCGCGCTCGACAAGAATGAGGTGGCCGCGGGATTCGTGCTGACCTGCCAGGCCCACCCCCTGACCGAACGCGTCACGCTGTCCTTCGACGAGCGTTGAACGCACGGCTTTTCCCTCGGCCTTTCCCCTTTCAACCCGGAGACAAACCAACCATGAAATTCTTCAAGCCCCTGCTGATCGCCGCCCTGTGCGCCACGGCCCTCTCGGCCTGGGCCGACGTCAACGTCGGCGTGACCATCTCGGCCACCGGGCCGGCGGCGTCGCTCGGCATTCCCGAGAAGAACACCATCGCGCTGATGCCCAAGACCATCGGCGGGCAGAAGATCAACTACATCGTGCTGGACGATGCCTCCGACACCACGGCCGCCGTGAACAACACGCGCAAGCTGATCGCCGAGAACAAGGTCGACGTGATCCTGGGCTCGACCACCACGCCGGCCTCGCTCGCGATGATCGACGTGGCCAGCGAAGCACAGACGCCGATGATCTCGGTGGCTGCCTCGGCCCGCATCATCGAGCCGATGGACGCCAAGAAGAAGTGGGTCTTCAAGACACCTCAGAACGACATCATGATGTCGCTGGCCATCGCCGAGCACATGGCCGCCAACGGCGTGAAGACCGTCGGCTTCATCGGGTTCTCCGACGCGTACGGCGAAGGCTGGGCGCAGGAGTTCGCCAAGGCCGCCGACCTGAAGAAGATCAAGATCGTGGCCAACGAACGCTATGCGCGCTCCGACACCTCGGTCACCGGCCAGGCGCTGAAGCTCATGTCGGCCAAGCCCGACGCGGTGCTGGTCGCCGGCTCCGGCACGCCGGCCGCGCTGCCGCAGAAGACGCTCAAGGAGCGCGGCTACACCGGCAAGATGTACCAGACGCACGGCGTGGCCAACGCCGACTTCCTGCGCGTGGGCGGCAAGGACGTGGACGGCACTTTCCTGCCGGCCGGCCCCGTGCTCGTGGCCGACCAGCTGCCCGCCAGCAACCCGGTGAAGAAGTCTGCGCTCGCCTACGTCGCCGCCTATGAAGCCGCCTACGGCAAGGGCACGGTCTCGACCTTCGGCGCGCACGCCTGGGACGCGGGCCTCCTGATGAGCTCGGCCGTGCCGGTCGCGCTGAAGAAGGCCCAGCCGGGCACGCCCGAGTTCCGTGCCGCGCTGCGCGATGCGCTCGAGCAGACCAAGGACGTGTCGGGCGCGCACGGCGTGTTCAACATGACCGCGGCCGACCACCTGGGCCTGGACCAGCGCGCGCGCGTGATGGTGAAGATCGAAAACGGCGCCTGGAAGTACCAGCCTTAAGCCATCCAGGCTTCGCGCCCTGCGTGTCGCCTCTCCCACCCCCGACCGGGGGCAACACCTGAGGTCCGGCACAGCCGGTGCCTCGGTGTTCTTGATCTGAATCACGGGCCCCGCCCGAAGGTTTTCATATGGACTTGCAGATTGCCCTGTTGCTGGGGCAGGACGGCATCGTGAACGGCGCGGTCTACGGACTGATGGCGCTCGCGCTGGTGCTGGTGTTTTCGGTCACGCGCGTGATCTTCATTCCGCAGGGCGAGTTCGTCGCCTTCGGTGCGCTCTCCATGGCGGCGCTGCAGGGCGGGCGCACGCCGGCCACGCTGTGGCTGCTGGTGGCGCTGGGCGTCATGGCGCTGGCCGTGGAGGTGTGGCGCTGGAAGCGCGGCGCGACCATCGACTGGCGCTCGGCCTTCACCTGGTGCGTCGCCTTCCCGGCCATCGCCGCGGTGCTGGTGCTGGGCCTCAAGCCCACGTCGATGACGATGCAGGCGGTGACCACGCTGGTGCTGATCGCGCCGCTGGGCCCGCTGCTGTACCGCCTGGCCTACCGCCCGCTGGCCGACGCCACGGTGCTGATGCTGCTGATCGTCTCGGTCGCGCTGCACGGCGTGCTGGTCGGCCTGGGCCTGTTCTTCTTCGGTGCCGAAGGTTCGCGCACCACGCCGTTCTCGGACGTGCGCTTCGACATCGGCGGCATCCCCGTGAGCGGCCAGTCGCTCGTGGTGGTGGGCGTCACGCTGCTGCTGGTGATCGCCATGTTCTGGTTCTTCGGCCGCTCCATGGTCGGCAAGGCGCTGCGCGCCACGGCCATCAACCGCGTGGGCGCGCGGCTCTCGGGCATTCCCACCGAGCTGTCGGGCGACCTGAGCTTTGCGCTCGCGGCGCTCATCGGCGCGGTGTCGGGTCTGCTGATCGCACCGATCACCACGGTCTACTACGACACCGGTTTTCTCATCGGCCTGAAGGGCTTCGTGGCCGCCATCGTCGGCGGGCTCGCGAGCTACCCGCTGGCGCTCGCGGGCGCGTTGCTGGTCGGCCTGCTGGAGGCCTTCTCTTCGTTCTGGGCCAGCGCGTACAAGGAAGTGCTGGTGTTCACTTTGATCATTCCGGTGCTGTGGTGGCGTTCGCTGCGCAGCCACCACGTGGAGGACGAGGAATGAGCGCGCCGTCGACTTCATCTTCGCCCGCCACCGCCGCGCACGCGGGCCGTCCGCTGGTCACGCCGCGCACCCTCACGCTGGCGTGCATCGTGGCGCTCGCGCTGGCCTGGGGCTGGCTGCCCGACTTCACCGTCGCGGTGCTCAGCAACATCGGCCTGTACGCGCTGGTGGCCGCCGGGCTGGTCATGCTGACCGGCGTGGGCGGCATGACCTCCTTCGGCCAGGCCGCGTTCGTCGGCATGGGTGCCTATGCCACGGCGTGGATCTGCACCTCGCCCACGGCCGCGGGCTGGCTCGGCGGCATCGCCGGTTCGGCGCTGGTGCCGTGGCTCGGCCTGCTGCTCGGTCTGGTGCTGACCTTCGCACTGGCCTGGGCGCTCGGTGCGGTCACGCTCAAGCTGTCGGGCCACTACCTGCCGCTGTGCACCATCGCCTGGGGCCTGAGCCTGTACTTCCTGCTCGGCAACATGGAGTTCCTGGGCGGCCAGACCGGCATCACGGGCGTGCCGCCGCTGGTGGTCGCAGGCGTCTCGCTGGCCTCGCCGCGCGCGCTCGGCGTGGTGATCTGGGCCGTGCTGCTGCTGGCGCTGTGGGCGCTGCACAACCTGCTCGACTCGCGCGAAGGCCGCGCCATCCGCGCGCTCAAGGGCGGCCGGCTCATGGCCGAGTCGATGGGCGTCGATACGGCGCGCCACCGCATCAAGCTGTTCGTGCTGGCCGCGCTGCTGGCGGCCGTGTCGGGCTGGCTCTACGCGCACATGCAGCGCTTCGTGAACCCGACGCCCTTCAACCTGAACATCGGCATCGAGATGCTGTTCATGGCGGTGGTCGGCGGCGCGGGCCACCTGTGGGGCGCGGTGCTCGGCGCCACGCTGATCACGCTGCTGAAAGAAAAGCTGCAGGACATCCTGCCCGCGCTGCTGGGCACCAGCGGCAACTTCGAGGTGGTGGTGTTCGGCCTGCTGATGCTGTTCGTGCTGCAGCGCTTTGCCGACGGCCTGTGGCCCACGCTGGCGCGGCTCGTGAGCCGCTGGGTGCGGCCGGTGGCCAAGGCGCCCGCAGCCGGTTCGGCCACGGCCCCGGCGGCGCAGCTCGCGCAGCGCGTGCTGCCGGCGGCAGGCACGATGCTCTTGCAGGCCGACGCGGTCAGCAAGCGCTTCGGCGGCCTCATCGCCAACAACGACATCTCGATGACGCTGAAGGCCGGCGAGATCCACGCGCTGATCGGACCGAACGGCGCGGGCAAGAGCACCTTCTTCAACATGATCTCGGGCGTGGACGACCCCAGCTCGGGCCAAGTGCGGCTCGAAGGCGATGCCATGTCGGGCCGCCCCTCGCGCGCCTTCGCGGCGCGCGGCCTGGGCCGCACCTTCCAGCACGTGCGACTGCTGGGTCAGCGCAGCGTGGTCGAGAACGTGGCGCTCGGTGCGCACCTGCGCGCCAAACGCGGCTGGCTCGCCGCCATGCTGCGATTGGACCGCGCCGAAGAAGCTGCACTGATGGCCGAAGCCCGCAAGCAGATCGAGCGCTGCGGCCTCGGCGCGCACGCCGACACGCCGGCCGCCTCGCTCTCGCTGGGGCAACAGCGTGTGGTCGAGATCGCCCGCGCGCTCGCCGGCCAGCCCTCGGTGCTGCTGCTGGACGAACCCGCCGCCGGCCTGCGCCACCTGGAAAAGCGCGCGCTCTCCGAGCTGCTGGGCCAGCTGCGCGCCGAAGGCCTGGGCATCCTCGTGGTGGAGCACGACATGGAGTTCGTGATGAACCTCGCCGACCGCATCACCGTGCTCGAGTTCGGCACCGTGATCGCCACCGGCACGCCAGCCGAAGTGCAGGCCAACCCGCGCGTGCTCGAGGCCTACCTGGGCGGCGCCGACGACGAACTGCTGGAAGACGCACGATGAGCCATCCGATCCTTCAACTGGAAGACTTCTGCGTCGCCTACCGCACCGTCGAGGCGGTGCACAGCGTGCGCCTGCACGTGAACGAGGGCGAGATCGTCACCGTGATCGGCCCCAACGGCGCCGGCAAGACCACGCTGCTGTGCGCGGCCATGGGCCTGCTGCAGTCGACCGGCAAGCTGTCGCTGGACGGCGAGCGCATCGCACGCCCCGGCGTCGAGACCATGGTGGCGCGCGGCGTGGCGCTGGTGCCCGAGCGGCGCGAGCTGTTCGGCGAGATGTCGGTCGAAGACAACCTGCTGCTCGGCGGCTTCTACCAGTGGCGCAAGGGCCAGCGCGACCAGCGCGCGCGCATGGACGAGATCTTCGAGATCTTTCCGCGCCTGAAGGAGCGCCGTCCGCAGATGGCCTCCACGCTCTCCGGCGGCGAGCGCCAGATGCTGGCCATCGGCCGCGCGCTCATGGCGCGCCCGCGCCTGCTGATGCTCGACGAGCCTTCGCTCGGCCTGGCCCCGCTGGTGGTGCGCGAGGTGCTGCGCGTGGTGTCGCAGCTGCGCAGGCACGGCGTGTCGGTGCTGCTGGTGGAACAGAACGCCCGCGCCGCCCTGCAGGTGGCCGACCGCGCCTACGTGCTCGAGATGGGCGCCGTGGCGCTCGAAGGCAATGCCGGAGATCTGCTGCACGACCAGCGAATCATCGATACCTACCTGGGCATCGGCAACAAGAAATGACCCCCGCGCAGCGCGCGCACCGCGCCGCTGCGCCTTCCCTCTTCAAAGGACACGCGCCATGACCACCCTTCAAAGCTACATCGCCGGCCGCTGGATCGGCCAGCAAGCCGCCCAATCGCTGCGCAGCGCCGTCAACGGCCAGGCCGTCGCGAGCACGCACGCCGAGGCCATCGACTTCGCCGAGGCGCTGGCGCACGCGCGCCGCGTCGGCATCCCCGCGCTCATGAAGCTCGACTTCCAGCAGCGCGCCGAGCGCCTGAAGGCGCTGGCCAAGTACCTGGCCGCGAACAAGGAAGCGCTGTATGCCGTGTCGGCCCACACGGGCGCCACGCGCGCCGACGGCTGGATCGACATCGAGGGCGGCGCCGGCACGCTCAGCGCCTACGCCAGCATCGGCACCAACGAGCTGCCTTCGGGCAACCTCGTGCACGAAGGCCCGGCCTTCCCGCTGGGCAAGAAGGGCGGCTTCGCGGGCACGCACATCCTGGTGCCGCGCGGCGGCGTGGCGGTGCACATCAACGCCTTCAACTTCCCGGTGTGGGGCCTGCTCGAGAAGTTCGCGCCCAGCTTCCTCGCGGGCATGCCCTGCATCGGCAAGCCGGCCACGGCCACCAGCTACCTCACCGAGGCGCTGATGAAGCTCATCGTGCAGTCGGGCATCCTGCCCGAGGGCAGCCTGCAACTCGTGATCGGCAGCACCGGCGACCTGCTCGACCGCCTCGAAGGGCCCGACGTGGTCACCTTCACCGGCTCGGCCGACACCGCCGCCAAGCTGCGCGTGAACGCGAACCTGGTGCGCCAGTCGATCCCGTTCAACGCCGAGGCCGACTCGCTCAACTGCGCGATCCTCGCGCCCGACGTGACGCCCGACGACGAGGAGTTCGACCTCTTCGTGAAGGAGGTGGCGCGCGAGATGACCATCAAGGCCGGCCAGAAGTGCACCGCCATCCGCCGCGCGATCGTGCCGCGCCAGCACCTCGATGCGGTGGCCGAGAAGCTGCGCGCACGACTGGCCAAGACCGTCATCGGCGACCCGTCGCGCGAAGACGTGCGCATGGGCGCCCTCGCCTCGCGCGACCAGCAGGCCGACGTGGCCGAGCGCGTCGCCACGCTGCTGCAGGGCGCGGAGCTGGTGTACGGCGAACGCGACGGCTTCGCGCCGGTGGGCGACGGCGTGAGCGAAGGCGCGTTCTTCGCGCCCACGCTGCTCTTGAGCCGCAAGCCGCTCGAACACGATGCGGCGCACGACGTCGAGGCCTTCGGCCCCGTCAGCACGCTCATGCCCTACGACGGCATCGACGAAGCGCTGGCACTGGCCGCGCGCGGCAAGGGCAGCCTCGTGGGCACGCTGGTCACGCGCGACCCGGCCATCGCGGCCAAGGCCATCCCGGTCGCCGCCGCCTGGCACGGCCGCCTGCTGGTGCTCGACCGCGAAGCCGCCGCCGAATCGACCGGCCACGGCTCGCCGCTGCCGGTGCTCAAGCACGGCGGCCCGGGCCGCGCGGGCGGCGGCGAAGAGCTCGGCGGCCTGCGCGCCGTGAAGCACTACCTGCAACGCGCCGCGCTGCAGGGCTCGCCCACCATGCTCGCGGCCGTGACCGGCGAGCACGTGCGCGGCGCCGCGCTGCGCGAGAGCGAGGTGCACCCCTTCCGCCGCTACTTCGAGGAACTGCGCATCGGCGACTCGCTGCTCACGCACCGCCGCACGGTGGGTGAGGCCGACATCGTCGCCTTCGGCGGCATCTCGGGCGACTACTTCTACATGCACTTCGACGAAGAGGCGGCCAAGGCTTCGCCCTTCGGCAAGCGCATCGCGCACGGCTACTTCGTGCTGTCGGCGGCCGCGGGCCTGTTCGTGTCGCCCTCGCCCGGCCCGGTGCTGGCCAACTACGGCCTGGACACGCTGCGCTTCGTCAAGCCCGTGGGCATCGGCGACACCATCCAGGCGCGCCTGACCTGCAAGCGCAAGATCGACCGCAACAAGAAGGACGCGAGCGGCCAGGGCCAGGGCGTGGTGGCCTGGGACGTGGAGGTGACCAACCAGCTGGGCGAACTGGTCGCGAGCTACGATATCCTGACGCTCGTCTCCAAGAAACCCACCACCTAAAGCTCCCCCTGATGTTCGATCTCACAGGAAAAGTCGCGCTCGTCACCGGCGGCAACGGCGGCATCGGCCTCGGCATGGCGCAGGGCCTCGCCAAGGCCGGCGCCCGCGTCATCATTGCGGCGCGCAATGCGCAGAAGTCGGCCGCCGCGGTCGAATCGCTGAAGGCATTGGGCAGCGACAGCTTCGCGCTCGCACTCGACGTGACCGACGAAGCCTCGGTGCAGCAGGCCTTCGACGAGGTCGCCGCGCGCTGCGGCCGGCTCGACATCCTCGTGAACAACGCCGGCACCACGGTGCGCAAGCCGGTCGACCAGCTCGCGCTGGCCGAGTGGCACCAGGTGATGGACACCAACCTCACCAGCGCCTTCCTGTGCAGCCGCGCCGCGCACCCGCATCTCAAGAAGGCGGGCGGCGGCAAGATCATCAACATCGGCTCGATGATGTCGATCTTCGGCGCGCCCTACGCGCCGGCCTACGCCGCGAGCAAGGCCGGCATCGTGCAGCTCACCAAGTCGACCGCGCTCTCGTGGGCGGCCGACCAGATCCAGGTCAACGCCATCCTTCCGGGCTGGTTCGAGACCGAGCTGACCGACGGTGCGCGCACCCAGATCCCGGGCCTGTACGAGCGCGTGAAGACGCGCGCCGCCGCCGGCCGCTGGGGCCAGCCTTCGGACATCGCGGGCACGGCCGTGTTCCTGGCCAGCGCCGCCTCCGACTACGTGACCGGCACCGCCATCCCGGTCGACGGCGGGTTTTCGATCTCCGGCTGAGTCTTGCGGGCCGTGTAAATTCGGCCGCCATGCTCCTCTGGTTCCAGCTCTTTCTTTTCGTCGCCGGCACGGCCGCGCTGCTGTACGTGTCGCGCGGGCCGCTGAGCCAGCCCGGCTCGCACGGCTTCTACCGCTTCTTCGCGTGGGAATGCATGCTGGTGCTGATCGTGCTGAACCTGCCGGTGTGGCATGTCGATCCGCTCTCGTTCACGCAGCTGCTCTCATGCGTGCTGCTGGCGCTGTCGATCTGGCTGCCGATCCACGCGGTGCGGCTGCTCAAGGCGCAGGGCAAGCCGAGCGAGGCGCGCAACGACGACCCGGCCCTGTACGGTTTCGAAAAGACCTCGGCGCTGGTGACCACCGGCGCCTTCCGCTACATCCGCCACCCGATGTACACGGCGCTGATGCTGCTGGCCTGGGGCGCCTTCCTCAAGCAGTTCACCTGGCTCACGCTGGCGCTGGTGCTCGCGGCCACGCTGTTCCTTTTCCTGACGGCGCTGCGCGACGAAAAGGAATGCCTCGCGCATTTCGGCGACGACTACCGCGCGTACATGCGCGGCACGCGACGCTTCATTCCTTTCGTGCTGTAGCGCTGCCTGGCGCTTCGAGCGCGCCCTCTTCTTTCCTCGCGCCCCACCAGGCGGAGAGCACCAGGCAGCCCTTGCGCACCAGCAGCACCGCCATGCCCACGAGCACGGCCCGCGAGGCCACGTAGCCCGCGATACCGAGCACCGTGGACGGCAGCGGCTTGGACGCCCAGAAGATGACCCAGGTCGCCAGCCCGGCCATCGCCAGCCCGCCGACGATCAGCATCACGCCACCCACCATCCACGTGAGGATCGCGAGCCGCGCGGCCAGGCCGGTCAGGCGGTCGGCGCCGGGCCAGTCGCGCCAGGTCCACAGCGCCGCCAGGCCCAGCGAACCCATCATGGCCGCCAGCAGGCCCATGAGGCTGTAGCCGACCACGGTGATGATCTGGTTCAGGTCCGGCATGCAGGCTACGGCGCTAGGCGCGACAGCGCCTTCGCATCGACCGCCTCGCCGTCGACGATGAAGTGCCCGCCCGCCACGTGGTGCAGCGTGCGCAGGTCGTCATGCCCCTCGAAATGCCAGCGGCCTTCCGAGAACACGCGCGCATCGGCCTGCGCCGCGATCACCTCGCCCAGGAACAGGTCATAGCGCTGCTGGATCGGCGGCTCGGGCAGCAACCGGCATTCGAGCCAGGCCGCGCAGCCTTCGAGCAGCGGCGTGCCGGTGACCTCGCCCGCGAAGGTCGAGAGGCCGTAGGCGGCGAACTTGTCGCTGCCGTCGCGCTCGGCGATCTCGCGGCCCGAGCTGTTGCCCAGCGCCTCGGTCAGGTCGAGCTGCGCGCGCGTGGGCACCTGCAGCGCAAAGGTGCCCGCGCCTTCGAGCAGCACGCGCGTCCAGGTGCTCTTGTCGAGCACCACGGCCACCTTGGGCGGATCGAAGTCCAGCGGCATGGCCCAGGCCGCGGCCATGATGTTGCGCCGGCCATCGTGCGCGGCGCTCACGAGGACGGTGGGTCCGTGGTTCAGGAGACGGTAGGCCTTGTTCAGCGGAACCGGCCGGCGGTGAGAGGCGTTCATGCGCGGGAGGCCCGCGAAAGCGAGCCCGGAGGATGGCGGCCCGCCAGCCTACCAGCAGGCGCCTGGCGGCTCAAACGCGCGGTTGTTGCCCGTCACGCCGCATAGGCGTCGCACAGCGCGAGGTACTCGTCGCCCGAAATCTCCAGCGCCGTCGCGCGGCGCAGCACGCGGGCCTTCGGCTTGGGCAGATCGGTCTTGATCTGGATCTGCTTGCCGATGGGAATGCCCATGTAGTCCTGGTTGACCCAGGTGTTCTCGACGATGTTGTGCCACGGCAGCAGCAGGCCGTTCTCGAAGGTCAGGCCCTGGCGGCCGATGACGAAGGCGGGCGTTGCGATGTTGGCCAGCGTACGGATGCACTTGACGGCCAGCCAAGCGGCCAGCAGGCCGAAGCCCGCCGCAATGAGGATGCCGATGTTCTTGTCCTGCGCGCGGATGCACAGCACGGCGAGCACGACCGCGACCACCACCCAGAGCGTGGCACCGGCGATCAGCCGTGTGCGGGAGTAGAAGACGGGGCGGTCCTGGCGGGTTTTTTCCTGTTGGCTGGCGGAGCTGTAGATTTCCATTTTGGAGTCGCTGTACTTTGGAGATTGAAGAAAGAAAAAGAAGAGGGAGTCAGGCCGACGGCAGGCGTTGCATGAGGCAGCTCATCAGCACCGGCTCGTTGTCGATCTTCGAGCGATCGATCTTGCGGGTCTTGCCGTTGGCGACGATGAGCAGGTGCTCGTCGACGTCCATCGCTTCGGCGTCCGACTGCGTGCGGATGGTGTCTATGCTCGACCACGCGATGAGCTGGCCCTTGTGCACCAGCCCTTCGGCATTGAGGGCCAGCGCGCCGAAGGGCACGGTGTCGCCGGCATGGAGGCGCCGCTCCACGTCGTGGCGCAGCACCTCGCCGACGGCCTCTTCCACTTCGGCGACGAGCGCATACGGGTCGTCCCACAGGTCGAGCCGAAGGCGCAGCGTCTGGCCGTCGCGGGTGGTGAGCAGCAGGTGGTTGCGGTTGTGGCGATGGCGCAGCCGCGTCACGTCGGCAAAGGCAACCGTCTGCGTGCCCAGCTGCAGGCCGTGCGCGGTCAGCGTCAGCACCTGCGGGGTGCGCAGCCACGCGAAGAAGTCGCTGCCCTTCCAGCAGATCAGGTAGATCGCGGCCGGGATCGCCAGCACCAGCACGAAGAAGGCGCCCTTGTAGCGCACGAAGTCCGGCGTGATGAGGTACGGAAGGATGTAGATCTTTGCCGGCACCAGCACCATGGCGCAGAAGACATAGATCGCGGCCAGGCCGGCCAGCACACAGTAGAACGCGTAGCGCGGAAAGATGCGGTCGTGACGAAGGGGCATGTGAAGCAAGTACCCAATGCGTCGACAACGGGCGTGATGGCGTGGAGCTGAATTGCGCGCACGACCATACCAGCGGGAAGCGTCGCTCCCGAGGCTGCGCACGCGTTAATGCATCTTTTTTTTGAGCCGGCAACGCTCGTTGCGAAACCAGTTAACCAAGAAGATTTAAGTTTGATACCCGCTTCTACACAAGCGCTGCTTAAGCATTCATGGCAACTCTGCAAGCGGCGCGCGGTGTGCCGCCAACGCGCGCCCGCGCATCGGGGCCTGCACATCGCGGAGACAACGGTGCGCCGGGCCCACGTCGTCGCGTGGATGCCAGGCCTGCAGCACCTGCTCGGGCGGCACGGCCACCGGCAGCTTGAACATCGCCAGGCCGAGGCTCCGTGCGACTTCTCGGCCTAGATTCGGGTGCGCGGCGCCCGCCTATCGCTGGCGCACGGTAAGGACGGTGCGCGCGACGTGCTCGCCAAGGTGTATGCGCCGTGCAGTGTGGATGACGCAGTGAATCCGGAGAACGCACCTCAAAACAGTCGACGGTCGGCGGATTGGGCACTTATCGACCATCGGTCAAGTCTTCGTTATTCGGTGAATCGACCTAGACAGTCTTCGGCAGAATTTTCGAGTTGCACTCCCCACCCTCAGGGAAGAGCGCGCGCTTCTTTAGTTCCGAAACGTGATTGCTCCAATCTGACGTGCTTTTGAGCTTCGACAAATCGACACTCTGGATTTTTCGACCTTCACCTGTCCCATACCCGAATTTTGCGAGCCAAACCTCATCTTGCTCGTCGAGCAAGAGCATCGCGTTCTCCTTCGCGGGATCAGCGCCGGCCATGAAGCAACCGGCCGACTTGATCTGCTTCGCCACCAACCTCTGGATTCCGGGGCTTTTCCTGGCAATCGGCGCGGCTGTATCCGAACCATTAGCCGCAGGCGCAAGCACGGGCCAGCCGGCGGAGCTGATGCTGAGTGCAATGTCATCATTTGCGGTCACCGTCATCATCAGCTCTTCTCGGCTGACTTCGGCACGCAATGCACGCTGAACACGGCTCAAGAGCGGAACGCTCTCTTCCCACATCCGCTGGCTGGCCGACGCTACCCCAGGCAGCGACTGAGCTTCGAGACTGACGAACTTGACGCTGGGTTCGTTGCCATACACCTGACGAACTATTTGCCTGATGTCCTGGTGCTTCGCAAAGCAGCTCTCATATTTGGCGTTGCCGTACCAATCGACGCCCTTGTTCGCAACGTCGAGAAAAGATTTCAGGGTGATCGCACGATCCAGCTTGTTCAGTCCGGCTTTGGACAGGACTTGAAGCACGTCGGAACAAGCCTCTGCGAGTTCACCACCCGAAGAGGTCCCCAATCTTTGAAGCAAGTTGGATGGGGCGCCTCCACCCATCAAGATCTGGAGCAAGGTCAGCTGCTCCGGGCGATTCGGATAGGCGAGCACATCGGCGGATCCCACTGTATCGATTGACGGGACCGCCGACTCGGCCGTCAGCGTGGGATCAAACACCGATTTGTAGTACCGGAATTGGAGTCGAACCGTGAACGCTTTTTTGGCTTCTTCGGGGGCAAGTTTCTGCAAGGCTTCGCTGGCCTGCGAAGCCGTCTGTCCACCTTTGGCCTCTCCGATGTAAACCGGCACTTGAACTGTTTGGACACCAGTGTAGATGTGGTCCCTCCAAGTAAGTGACGCGGTCTTCTGTGAAGGCAGGGTGTTGCCAAACTGAAGGTCTATGAACTTCTCCGCTCGATCGAACGCCGGTTTGGTCAATGCCGTGGAAAGGCCAGACACGGTCGTTGCGGCGCCTCCGGTCGCAAAGACCGCCGCCACGGCCAACATCGATTGCGCCGGAGCAACGAGATTTGCCTTGGACTCGGTTGTGGACCGAACGAGCACAGTGAACTTCAGGTCGCCCGGATCGCCAGGACCAATCTTTCTTGTCGGCGTCAAGGGCACAACGAGTTGTTGCGCGGTACTGGCAAGAACGCATCCGCCCGCGTTTTTTCTGCCGTCCAGTGTCAGGAGCATCGTCTCGCGGCCACTTTGCGGTGCATCGAGACCATCAATGACGATAGAGGTCGACAGTTGTATCTCCTTCTTGAAGAAGGTCTTCAACCATCCCGCATCGCCGAGCGCGACACAGCCTTTGTCTTGTGGCAGATCAGTTTCCGCCGTGACCATCACGTAGCCGTCATCTCCCTTGGCATTGAGCAACCAGGAAGGAGGCGTGGCAAAGCGGGAGACATCGGGCGTGCGTGGATAAAAGAACGGACTGGCGCCCCAGGCCGTGAACGACGCAGCAACAAGCAATGAAAAGCCGACGGATTTCAACGTATTCATGGTTCTTTCTGTTCAGGTTTTTGACTCCGTGCAGGAGCAGATTCGTTGCCGCTGTCCGTCGGCCGTTCGAGCGCCCGCCGCAGATCCGGCACAAGCGAAGGGGCGCGGAAGTCCGGCATTCTTCGGGCGCACATGTGTAGAGGAACATCCCACGTTTGGGGGATTTCTTGGCCCGCAAGGCCGCTAGCGCGTCGTCGCCTGCCGCCTGAACTCGCTCGGGCTGCCGCCCGTGTGCGCGCGGAACACGCGGCTGAAGTGCGAGAGGTTGCCGAAGCCCGCGCCCAAGGCGATGTCGGTGATCGAGCGCGCGGCGTTCGCGGGATCGATCAGGTCGCGGATGCTGGCCGCCAGCCGCTGGTGCTGGATGTAGCCGGTGAGCGTGTCGTCGTCGCCCGCGAAGGCCTGGTGCAGCAGGCGCTTGCTGCAACGCAGGGCCAGCGCCATGCCGTCGATCGACAGCGCCGGGTCGCGCAGGTTCTGCGCCACGTGGCGGTGGATGCGGTCTTTGAGCGCCTCGCGCTGGGTCTGGGCGGTGCTGCGGCCCGCCAGCTCCATGAGCGACAGGCGCACCAGCTGGATCAGCAGCTCGCCCGCGCCGCGCGCGGCGGCCTCGCTCATGTGAGGCAGCTCCAGGTAGGTGTTGCGCATGGTCTCCAGCGCCACGCGCGAGATGCCGCTGTCGCCGCCGATGCGCCGCGCCACGAGGTCGCCCAGCGGCAGCGCGGGCGAGGCGATCTGGTCTTTCGGCAGCATCACGATGAGGTGGTCGCTGCGCTCGGGGTTGGCCACGGTGTAGTCGAGCGTGGTGTCGTACAGCGTCCAGCCGCCCGCGCGCACCGCCGCCGCGCGCCCGCGCTGCGTGACCTCGGCCGAGCCCTGCCAGGGCGCGACGATCTTCAGGTAGGGCGCATCGCTCAGGCGCGCCATCTGCGGGGTTCGCAACACGCGATGCCGGTTGGCCTCCAGCCGCGTGAGGATCACGTCGCCCGCGTGCGAGGACGCCAGGTGGCCGTCGAAATCGCTGTCGCCATACAGGTCGGAGCCGAGGCCGCCGAAGTGGCGCCACACCCACTCGCACCACAGTGGCCCGCGTTCCTTCGGCGGGATGGCGTCGGTGGACAGGAGCAGGGACGCGGTCATGGGGCGAAAGCAGTGAAGACGAAAGATTGCAACACGGCAGCGGGATGCCGCGCATTGTGGAGTGCCCGCAAAGCCCTCGCCTTTGCGGGTTAACCACTAGGCGCCTGCACGCTGCGTCAAGTGCTTTGTGCGCGGCAGGCACAGCGGCAAAGGGCGTGCGTTTCTACGATCCCGGTCAGCGGGCGCATACCGACGCCCGGAAGGAGACCCTCATGCTTCACCCGACTCGCCGCCACTGGATTCAGGGCACGGCTACTGCGCTGGGCGCGGCCGCCGTCGCGCCGCAGCTGTTCGCGCAAGGCGCGCCCGTTCGCATCGGCTACGCCATCGCCCGCACCGGCCCCTGGGCCGCGGGCGCGCAAGTGAGCCAGGAACCCAACTACCTGCTGTGGGCCGAGCAGGTCAACGCCGCGGGCGGCCTGTCGGTGAAGGGCACGAAGCGGCCCATCGAGCTCATCGGCTACGACGACCGCAGCGAGACCGAGACCTGCGTGCGCACGTTTGAAAAGCTCATGGGCAGCGACAAGGTCGACCTCGTGCTGCCGCCCTGGGGGTCGGGTGCCAACTTCGCGGTCGCGCCGCTGGCCAACCGCTTCGGCTACCCGCTGCTCGCGCCCACGGCCCTGTCGCGCAAGCTCATCGACATGCGCCTGCCCTTCTTCTTCTCGCTGCTGCAACAGCCCGACAAGATGATGGGCTCGCTGGTCGACATGCTGGTGGCGCAGAACGTGAAGACGATCACCATCGTCTACATGGACGACCTGTTCGGCCTGGAGAACTTCGCGGCGCTGAACAACGCGCTGAAGAAGACGCAGATCCAGGTGCTCGACCGCAAGAGCTACCCGCTGGGCGTGAAAGACCTCGCGCCCGTGCTGCGCACCATGAAGGACCTGAACCCCGACGCCTTCATCGGCATCACCTACCCGCCGGACACCATCCTGGCGAGCCGGCAGGCGCGCGAGGTGGGCTTCAACCCGAAGTACTTCTACGCCTCGGTGGGCACCGCCTTCCAGCTCTACAAGAACGTGATGGCCGCCAACACCGAGGGCGTGATCGGCATGGGCTCGTGGAACGGCAAGACCAGCCCCGAGGCCAAGGCCTACTTCGACGCGCACACGAAGAAGTTCGGCAAGGAGCCCGACCGCTGGGCCAGCGGCCACGCGTGGGCCGGCCTGCAGATCCTGCAGCAGGCGGTGGAGAAAGTGGGCCTGGACCGCAAGGCGCTGCGCGAGCAGATCGCCAAGAACGAGTTCAAGACCATCCTGGGGCCGATCCGCTTCGAGGGCAGCGAGAACGCGTCGATCCCCGGCACCGTGTCGCAGTGGCAGGGCGGCGATTTCGAAGTGGTGTGGCCCAAAGACCGCGCCACCGCGCAACTGATGCCGAAGCCGGCCTGGAAATAACAGCGTGTCGTTCTCTGGATGGGCCGAGCTCCTGGCCGGCGGATTGATCACGGGCGGCATCTATGCGCTGGTGGCCATCGGACTGAACCTGCAGTACGGGCTGATGCGCATCATGAACATCTCGCACGGCGAGTTTTTGATGCTCGGTGCCTTTCTCACCTGGTGGGCGCACACGGCGCTGGGCATCTCGCCGCTGGTGTTCATGCCGGTGGCTTTCGTGCTGCTGATGGCATTGGGCATGGCGGTGCACTGGTTGTGCTTCCGGCAGGTGGCGGCGCGCGCGCCGAACGTCGACGTGTTCGAGGCGCGCAGCCTGATGGTCGGCTTCGGCCTGATGTTCTTCGTGCAGAACACCGCCCTGCTCGTGTGGGGCGGCGACCTGCGCGGCTACGACTACCTGGCCGAACCGGTGCAGCTGGGCGAGATGCGCTTCACGGCCAACAAGCTGGTGCTGTTCGGCGTGGCGCTGGCGCTGAGCCTCGTGCTCATCGCGCTGCTCAAGCTCACGCTGCTGGGCAAGGCAGTGCGCGCGCTGATGCAGTCGCCCACCGGCGCGCAGCTCGTGGGCATCAACACGAAGCGGCTGCACCCGCTGATGTTCGGCATCGGCCTGGGCCTGTCGGGCGTGGCGGGCGCGCTGCTGTCGATGACCTACGAGATCTCGCCCTCGATGGGCGAGCCCTACACCGTGACGGCACTGATCGTCATCACCCTCGGCGGCTTCGGCAGCATCGCGGGCAGCCTCGTCGGCGGCCTGCTGCTGGGCGTGGTGGAAGCGCTGGGCATGTACTACACGAGCCCCTCGCTCAAGATGCTGCTGTCGTATGCCGTGTTCATCGGCGTGCTGATCTGGCGGCCCAACGGACTGTTCTCCAGAAGATGATTTCCCTCTTTCAAAACAAACCGTGGTGGGTGCTTGGCATCGGCCTCGTGCTGGCGGCCGCCGTGCCGTGGGTCGCGAGCGAGTTCATCGCGTCTGTCGCGCTCGGCTGCCTGATGTACATCGCGCTGGCCACGAGCTGGTCGCTGTTCTGCGGTGCCACGCGCTACCTGTCGCTCGCCACCTCGGCCTTCTTCGGCCTGGGTGCGTATGCGAGCGCGACGCTGCTCGAGGTGCTGCCCTGGCCGCTGGTGATCCTGAGCGGCGCGGCCATCGCGAGCGCGGTGGCGGTGCTGATGGGCGCGGCCGTGCTGCACCTGCGCGGCACCTACTTCGCGGTGCTGACCTTCGGCATGACCGAGCTGATCCGCCATGCCGTCACCTTCGTCGAGAAGCAGGTCTCGGGCACCGTGGGCCGCGTGCTCACGGTGGTGCCGTCGAACGAGACGGTGTACCTCACTGTGCTGGCGATTGCGGGAGTTGCGATTGCAACGGCCCTGCTGGTCAAGCGCAGCCGCTTTGGCCTGGCGCTGGCCGGCATCGGCGCCGACGAGCAGCGCGCGCAGACGCTGGGCGTGGACACGCGCCGCGTGAAGATCGCCGGCTTCGCACTCACCGCCGCCTTCGCCGGCGCGGTCGGCGCCGCGATGGCCGTGCGCTGGACCTACATCGAGCCGGCCGCCGTGTTCAGCCCCTTCATCGGCTTCCAGACCGTGCTGATCGCGATGATCGGCGGGGCCGTCAGCATCGGCGGACCGGTGGCCGCAGCCATCGTGTTCAGCCTGCTGTCGGAGACGCTGCGGCTGCAGCTGCCCTACGGCTACATGATGGTGCTGGGGCTGCTGCTGATCCTGTGCGTGATGTACCTGCCCAACGGCCTCGCGTCGCTGTGGCAGCGCAAGGCGGCGGCGTTGCGGAGGCACGCACCATGAAGGCCACGCCGCTTCTCGAAGCCCGCGACCTCACGGTGCGCTTCGGCGGGCTCACCGCCGTCGACACGGTGAGTGCCACGCTGCATGCGGGCGAGCTGGTCGGCATCATCGGCCCCAACGGCGCGGGCAAGACGACCTTCTTCAACGCGATCTCGGGCGTGGTCATGCCGACCTCGGGGCAGCTGCTGGTGGAAGGCGACGTCGACCTCACGCGGCGCGGCCCGCACCTGTACGCCGCCCACGGCATCGCGCGCACCTTCCAGACACCGCGCGTGATGGCCGACATGACGCTCGAGGACAACGTGCGCTTCGGCATGCAGTTCGCGGGGCGCCGCCGCGCGCCCATCGCAGGCCTGGGCAGCACCGGCGAGATCCTCGACATGCTGGGCCTGGGCGGCCTCGCCACGCAGATCGCGGCCGACGTCACGCCCTCGCAGCAGCGGCTGCTCGAGATCGGCATGGCGCTCGGCACCCGGCCGCGCGTGCTGCTGCTCGACGAAGTGGCGGCCGGCCTCACCGAGGCGGAGGTCGATGCCATGGCGCGGCGCATCCGCCGCCTGCGCGACGACCACGGCCTCGCCGTCGTGTGGATCGAGCACGCGGCGACCACGCTGCTGAAGTACGTCGAGCGCGTGCTGGTGCTGCACCAGGGCCGCAAGATCGCCGACGGCACGCCGGCCGAGGTCGTGCGCAATGCCGAGGTGATCGAGGCCTACCTGGGCGACGAGATGGAGGCCACGGCATGAGCGGCACATTCATGACCGTGCGCGGCCTCTCGGCCGGCTACCACGGCTTCCAGGTCATCCAGGGCCTGGACCTCGACGTGACGCCCGGCGTCACCGTCGTGCTCGGGCCCAACGGCGCGGGCAAGACCACGCTGCTCAAGGCGCTCGCGGGGCTGCTGCCGCGCACGGGCGACGCGGTGCTCGACGGTGCGGCCTTGCCGTCCGCCGATGCCACAGCCTGCGTGCGGCGTGGCCTCGCGCTGGTGGCAGAAGGTAGGCAGCTGTTCCCGCAGATGACCGTCACCGAGAACCTCGAGCTCGGCGGCTGGCTCATCCCCGCGCGGCTGCGCGCCGAGCGGCTCGCGCGCGCCTTCGATGACTTTCCGCGCCTGAAGGAACGCGCCACGCAGCTCGCCGGCACCATGAGCGGCGGCGAGCAGCAGATGGTCGCCGTGGCGCGCGCCCTGATGAGCGGGCCGCGCCTGCTGATGCTCGACGAGCCCTCGCTCGGCCTGGCGCCGCGCATGGTCGACGAGCTGCTCGCCATCGTGCGCCGCATCGCCGACCAGGGCGTGACCGTGCTCATGGTCGAGCAGAACGTGCGCAAGGCCTTGCAGGCCGCCGACCGCGGCTACGTGCTCGAACGCGGGCGCGTCGTCGCCTCGGGCGAAGCGCAGGCGCTGCTGCATTCCGACGCCGTGCGCCAGGCCTACCTGGGCGTGGCCTGAACACCCTCTTCCTCTTTCTTGCAAAGGACACCCATGACCGACATCTCCATGCTCATCGACGGCGAACGCCGCGCGGCCACCGGCGGCGCCACCTTCGAGCGCCGCAACCCGCTGGACGGCGGCATCGCCACGCGCGCCCCCGCCGCCACGCCGGCCGACGCCGTGGCCGCTGTCGACGCCGCGCAGCGCGCCTTCGCCACCTGGTCGCAGACCGGCCCCAACGAACGCCGCGCCCTGCTGCTCAAGGCTGCGCACGCACTCGAAGCGCGCGCCGACGCCTTCGTGCAGGCCATGGCGCGCGAAACCGGAGCCTCGGCGCTGTGGGCCGGCTTCAACGTGCACCTGGCGGCCGGCATCCTCACCGAGGCCGCGTCGCTCACCACGCAGATCGCGGGCGAGGTCATCCCGTCCGACGTGCCCGGCAGCCTTGCCATGGGCGTGCGCCAGGCCGCCGGCGTGGTGCTGGGCATTGCGCCCTGGAACGCCCCCGTGATCCTGGCCACGCGCGCCATCGCCACGCCGCTGGCCTGCGGCAACACCGTCGTGCTCAAGGGCTCCGAGCTGTGCCCCGAGACGCACGCGCTCATCATCGAAGCGCTGGCCGAGGCCGGCCTGCCCAAGGGCACGGTCAACTTCGTCACCAACGCGCCCGCCGACGCGGGCGCCGTGGTCGAAGCCATGGTCGCGCACCCGGCGGTGCGGCGCGTCAACTTCACCGGCTCCACGCGCGTGGGCCGCCTCATCGCGCAGACCTGCGCCACCTACCTGAAACCCGCCGTGCTCGAACTCGGCGGCAAGGCGCCCTTCGTGGTGCTCGACGACGCAGACGTCGACGCGGCGGTGAACGCTGCCATCTTCGGCTCGTTCGCCAACTCGGGGCAGATCTGCATGTCAACCGAACGCATCGTGGTCGACAACGCGGTGGCCGACGAGTTCGTCTCTAAGTTCGCGGCGCGCGCGCGGGCGTTGCCTCTGGGCGATCCGCGTGAAGGCCCGGTGGTGCTCGGCTCGGTGGTCGACATGAGCACGGTGAAGCGCTGCAACGCGCTCATCGATGATGCGCTGGCCAAGGGCGCGACGCTGGTGTGCGGAGGCAAAGCCGAGAACACGCTGATGCCGGCGACCGTGCTCGACCATGTGACGCCGGCGATGGAGATCTACCGCGAGGAATCCTTCGGTCCAGTGAAGGCCGTGGTGCGCGTCAACGGCGTGGAGGAAGCCGTGACCATCGCCAACGACAACGAGTTCGGCCTGTCGTCAGCGGTGTTCGGCCGCGACGTGGCGCGTGCATGGAACGTGGCGCAGCGCATCGAGGCGGGGATCTGCCACGTCAACGGGCCGACGGTGCACGACGAGGCGCAGATGCCGTTTGGCGGTGTCAAGTCGTCAGGGTACGGGCGGTTCGGTGGGCGGGCCGGCGTCGAAGCGTTCACGGAGCTGCGGTGGATCACGGTGCAGACGACGCCTCGGCACTATCCGTTCTGAACAAGGGAGCGGCAGGGCGCCGCCCCGCCGTTCCGATCAAGCCGTCATCGGCTCCCGCGATTCCCTTTCGGCGGGCCGACGGTTCTGGGTCAGCCGTGTCTCGTCCGCGCCCGCATACACACGGCGGTAGCGCAAGTAGCCGGCCCCCCATGCATACCATTCGCGCCCTTCCGTGAATTCGGGCGCGTACTCGCCCTTGGTCAGGTACAGGTTCACCCATTGCTCCTGCCGGCGCGTCAGCCCGGCGGGCGCCCCGCCCCTGGGTGGATCGATCTGCCCGTGCGCCTCGTCCGCCCTTTTCTTCCGGGCCACCAGTTTTTCGAGCTGCTCCTTGAACTCGGCCGCTTCGGGCCCGGTGAGCTTGAACCATGCATGCGAGTCGTGCACGCGGTCTTCGAACAGCTTGCTGGTGAGCACGGGCTCATTCCAGTACGGCTCGATGCGCCCCCACTCGCCGACCCGCTCCGAATCGATGCCGGGCACGTTGTCGACTTCGTGCGGCGTGCCGTCGGGGCTGTTGCGGCCGCTGATCCGCTTCTTTTTCTTGAGCCAGGCTTCGAAGTCCTTCGCTTCCTTGACGAACTGCTCGTCGGCCGACTTGAGGTCCGCCTGGTCTTCCTTCGAAGCGCGCAAAACGAACGGCATCGTGGCCGCGTGGCCAGCCCAGGACTTGCGCCACTGGATGAACAGCTTGCGCTGTTCCGCCATGATGTCGCGCAGCACCCCTTGCTTGACCCGGCATACGGCAAGGTAAGCGTTGAAGTCCCGGATCAGGTCCTTGGCGACCATGAACTGCTTCTGGATGACTGGGCGTGCCAGTTCCAGTTTCAGGGGCACGCCCAAGATTCGTGCTTCGCGGTACATCAGGGCCAAGGGAATGCGCGAAAGCATGTCCTCGCCCGCCTCATCGATCCCCTTGCCCTGCTCCTTCGGCATGTAGCCTCCGCCGACGTCCGAGTGCATGCCAGGGCACACCCACTCCCGAGAGTTCTCAGGCAACGTATTGCCGACATGAATGGAATCCGATGGAAAGCTGCGACGGAACTCATGCGCGGCCACGATGTGCAGGCAGGGCACGTCGGCCGGGATGCGCATCGAAGTGTCAGCGTCAGCCCAGCCGCCATGGCCGTCGGCGAAAAGGGACGAGGCCGCCACACCGACCGACGCGACGGTATCGAACAGTCCCAGGAAGTCGAAGGTCACCGGAAACGATGCCAGCGTCGGCCCGGTCTGCCCACGGAGTTCGGCATCGATCTCGCACATCGCGAGAAACCAGTTGACGAAGACCCGTGCCTCCGCCGCACCTCGCGAAAAGCCGAATGCGCTGACGAAGATGCGTTGCACGCGCCCTGGATCAACCTTGCTGCACTGACCCGTTGTGGGATCGATCATGTGCGGCTTGACCGACTCGTGCAGCTTGTTGAGCATCGCTTCGAGCGTGCGACGATTCTTGTTCTCGCGTTGGCGTTTGTCGGCGGGCCCTTTGCCCGCTTCCAGCAGCTCCTCCCGCCCGAGGTCGAAAGCCTTGCAAAACTTCAGCACTTCTTCGGTTGAGAACAGCCCTGGTCCGTTGCCGCTTCGGGTGAGGTAGCGGTAGACGCAGTTGAGCGCTTGCGCCAGCGCCCACAGGATGCGGCGCTCGCCGTAGAGCGCCGTGGCGTTGCCCAGCAGCGCGTCCTTGCCGGTGCCGCTGTCGTCCACCTGCGTGAACGGCGTCCCCACGCCCGGCACATACACCTTGAAGAACTGCTGGTAGTTGTCGGGGTTCGTGGTCCACTGCGCATCGGGGTCGGCTGGCACCCCGGGCACATGCTGGCCTGGATAGGCACCGTACAGGCGCGCGACGTTGGAATGCGTGTGATCCTTTTCTCTGGTGCTGCGGTCGTAGTTGTTGCGCGTGCCGTCGAAGAAGAAGCCCATGAAGAGGTTCACGTCACAGGACTTGCCGGGCTGACCGATGGGGCGCAACTCCCGACCTATCTCGTAATTTCTTCTGATGCGTTCACTTTGATCCCCTCCGAAAAATCGCTCTCGGTTCAAAAGATCTGAAAAAGCAAGCTCATCAAGTGAGGAAATGAGCTGCGCAGTCATGGCTTCACCTTCATGAGGTGCTCGACCTTTTCGCGTGAGTACTGCAGTGATTTTTCCTTCCACTGACGTTCGTGGATGAGAAATTCCGGGTCGGCTGGGCCAGTAAACATCTGGAGTTCTTTGGGAGGTCGTTTTTGCTTTCGCTCTTCCAAGTAGAAGTCCCAAGTCTTCTTGAGAGACGCCAATGGGTCCTGATTGAATTCATCCATGGACTTCTTGCTTGCGTTGAGACTCTCCTGCGCCAACCGCATGTCTCGCTCCCACAACTCACGTTGAAAGGCCAATGAAGGCTTGGGCCACCCCTTGATCTTCCCGGGCCACTCGTCGCCATTGGGACGGTACGCGGTTGAAACCACCCCCACCGTTCCATCGGGATAGTTGATGAACCACACATCCCCTGCCTTGCCGCTCTTGTCGTAAGGCGGCAGATCGACGATGAAGGTCTGGCGCGGCCGATAGTCGCCCGCCTTGTTGTCGTAGCTCTGCAGGATCACACCGACCTGGATGCCAGGCGCCCACATCTTCGGCACGTTGTAGCAACAGATCACGCCTCCTGCGGCAAACGGACCGATCTCTTCGGAAGCGACCACGGTCTGCTTCGGGTCCTTGGGATCGAACAGCCGGTAACGGATGTCCTGGTCGGTGTAGTTGACGCCGCTGACCGAGGCCGGAACCGTGTCAGCACGACCGGTGGCACATCCTGCCGTAGCCAGGGATGCAAGAAGCGCGAGGGGAAGGAGCCAGTTTTTGAGAATCATCTGTTGTTCCTGCGGCAATGCGCTAGACCATCAAGGCGCGCAGCGCTTCATGGTCCGGGCCAGCGCCGTGGCTGAGTTCGGGGTGCTGCCAAAAAACTTCACACAGCCTCATCCGTTGCGCCACCGTGTCGAACTGCATGGCATCGGCTGCGGCGAGCCCGCATACAGCCAGTGCGTGCAGCACCGAGGGCCGGTGCTGCGCTTCGTAGGCTGGCGAGAGTTGAAGCAGGTTCGCGATCACTTCATCCGCTTCGCTGCCGGCAATGAGCACCGCGCATTGATCACCGTCGAGTACCGGTGCGCATGGAGCCAGCGACGTGGATGCCATTTTCCCCGGGGCAAGGAAAGTGCTCCAGCTGGCGTCGCGCCGACGGAAATGCCATGTGGCTCCGGGACCGCAGAACGCCATCTGCTGCAACGGCGACAGCGCGGCCAGCACATCCGGCAGGCGGCGCGTGTCGGGAAAGCGCAGCACGAAATACTGCCCGTCCGCATTCACGATGCACCAGGGGCTCAGGCGTTCGAACAGCGATTCGAGCGGTTCGTTCGAGCGGATGAAGCTGAGCATCGGCAAGCCATTCGTCAGCAGCAGCACACGATCGAGCAAGGGCCTCTCGACGGCATCGATGTTCAGCAGAACCGGTGAATGCCGGATCGCTTCGTCTGAAGCGCCGGGCATGTTCTCGTAGAGCGACCGCCAAGAGCCGGAACCCAGGTGGCTCTCGAGCAGCTGATGGCATTGCGGAGCGAATGCGCAATCGATCAAGGCGTAGCGAAATCCCTCGGTGCCGGAGGCAAGAGGGCCGTCGTCCGCAAACAGGGCGTCGATCCATCCGGGTACGTGCTTGTCGATCAGGTTCATCGTGCGTTACTCCACCTGGGTGAAGGCCGGCGCCGACTTGAGCGACTTCAGGAGGCACGCCACGCAGATGCTCTTGGGGAATGCCGGCAGCGGGTAGCTCTTCTGCACCGGCCCAGCCAACTTCCGCTGCACCGAGTGATAAGTGATCTTCCCCGGACACTCGAAGGTGATGTCCCCATCCTGCAGCGTGATCGACGCGCCCTGCGCCGTCGCGATGCGGATCTTCTTCTTGGCCGCGAACTCCACCGTCTGGTCGGTGCTGGCGATCTTCAGGGCCTCCTTGGCCTGCACGCGCAACTCGTCGTGCTGCGCCTGGAAGTCCAGGTCGTCGTTGCCCGCGATGACCGACAGGCCCGTGTCGGCATCGGCCTTCTGCGCCCCGGCCAGAACCCCGATGGCCTGGCCGCTGTGCACGCGCAGCACGTCGGCCAGCGCCAGGTTGATGTCGCCGCCGCTGGCCAGCGTGGCGGTCTCGCCGCTGACGACCTGCAGCTGCTGGCCCGCCACCATCGCCAGGCCGCCGCGCGCAGCCAGTGCGATCACGGCGTCGCTGGTGTGGGGCACCTTGCCTTCGCCCGTGGCGACGGCCTTGTCGGACGCATCTGTGTAGGCGGCATCGAGCGCATCGGCGGCGACCATGCCGCTGGCGGTGCGCTCCATCGCGGCGTACGGCGCGCGTTCCTTGTCCAGCTGCGATTCGTCGGCCTTGCCGGCCCCGATGTGCCCGGCCAGCTGCACGGTCTCGTGGGTCCTGGCGGCATCGCTCAGGGCCTGGCCCAGCTGCTGCACCTGCTTGAGCAGCGCCATGCCGGCGGCGAAGTCGCCCACGGGCTCCAGCTTCTGGCCGCCTGCGCCGTGGTACGTGCTCAGCAGCACGCCCTTGCCGCCGCGCAGGGCCGCATAGCCGTCGGTACGCAGCTCCAGCCCCTGGCCTCGGAAGCTGCCGCGGAAGTTGTCGGCCTGGTGGATCAGGTGGCCCAGGTTCAGCTGGCTGTGGGCGGTGCTGGCGTGCAGCTGCACGCGCAGCTGCTGGTTCGAATCGTCGAACACCAATTGGCTGAAGCCCTCGCCGCCGAACTCCTTGGTCTTGAAGCCGCTGAGGGCCGCTGCATTGCGGTGGCCCTTGTCGTCGGCGCTGGCGCCGTGCCAGGGCGGGGCGTGGCCCGCCGCGAGGTTGGCCTGGGCGCTGGGCGAGGCGTTACCCGCGTGGGCGAAGACATCTTCATTGGTTTCACCGGCTCGCGATACGCCACCGGGCGTGGGGGCGATGCCGCCGTCGCCGCGGCCGTTGTACAGCGCGCCGACGATGACGGGCTGGTCCACATCCAGGTCGACGAACTTGACCAGCACTTCCTGCCCGATGCGCGGCAGCCACTGCCAGCCCATGCCGGGGCCGGCCTGGCGCTGGGCCACGCGGATCCAGCGGGTGCTGCGGTTGTCCTGGGCGTTGTCGCCGTTGCTGCTGTCGCTGGCGTTGTTCTGCCAGTGGAAGCGCACGCGCACGTCGCCGCGGTCGTTGCAGTACAGCTCGTCGGCGCCATTGGGCGAGGTCTCGCCCGAGGGCCCGACCACGATGGCGCTGTGCACGCCGCTGGCCGTGGGTCTGGCGTGCAGGCGGGCACCGTCGGCTGCCGCCAGTGCGGGGCGCCAGGGGCGCGGGGCGTGCACGCCCGAGAAGCTGTTGGCGTAGCCCTGGGCCTGCGCGGTTGCGAGGCTCTGGGGCTGCGGGTAGATGTGGTTGTCGTTGCTCGTTGCCACTGCTGCAGACACCAGCCCGAACACATCGGACTCGGCCGTCACGGATGCGCACGGCTGATCGAACAGCAGGTGTTCCGTCAGCTCGCCCAGCTGCGCCGCAATCGACGCGGCCGTGTCCTTGGGCAGGTTGTTGATGCCCACATGCTCGATGGTGTCCAGCAGCAGTGCCGGCTTGGCCTGCAGCCCGAGTGCAGGTGCGTCGTCGATCTCGAGGCGCGTGCCCGCGCGCAGGGTGCGCACGGTGCTGTGGCCCAGCATCAGGTCGGCGCGGCATTCGGCCGCTTCCATCATCAATGCGGCGTAGCGCTCGACGGTGCGGTTGGTGTCCCAGCCGCGGCTGCGGTCGTTCAGGCCGAGCACGTCGTCGTATTCCAGGCGCGGGGCGTTCTTGCCGCCGACCGGAAAGCGCGCCGGGGCGCTGCCTGTGAGCTGGCGCTTGCCGTCGACGTTCCAGGCGCTCAAATGCACCTGGGCCACCGACTGGCGCATGCGGCGCACCAGCGCCTGCACGGCGTCGCTGCGTTCCTGCGAACTCTTGCGGTGAAAGCGAACGGGCGAGCCCGCATCGGCGGGCTGGGTGTCGTTGGACGAGAAGATCACGAGCTTGTGGCCCGTCGGGGCCTGGGCATCTTCCTCGATGCGCCAGGCCAGGCCTTCTTCGGCCAGCAGGCGCGAGAAGAAGTCGTAGTCGCTCTCGCGGTACTGGGTGCAGTAGGTGCGAACGGGGGCGTCGGCGAGGAAACCGTTCACTTCGGAAGAGAAGGCCCAGCTGCCGGCTTCGGCGTACGGCGCGAGCACGCGCTCGATGATGTCCGCGACGCTGCGCTGTTGGAAGACCTGGCTGCGCCCCTGCTGGGTGGCCAGCCAGAGCCAGGGCACGAGCGTGAGGCGGTAGCGCGCCAGGCCGCCGTCGGCGCCCAGCGATTCGACGGCGCGGATCAAGCCCGTACGTCGTGCGAGTGAACCATTGGCCAGCACGGTGACCAGCGTCAGAGGTTGATCAACCAGCGATGACAGCGCCAGGTCCGCACGCAGGCTCAGGCACACGATGCGCAGCTCGAACAGCTGCGACACCGCCTCGCGCTGCACCCAGCCTTCCACGCGCAAGGCGTCGATGCTCTCGCGCGCGGCGCTGTTGGAGGACGACGAAGCACTCGGCGCTTCGAGGCGGTACAGCCGCGCCGTCTGGCTCAGCTCGGCCCACAGGGCGCTGCGGTCAGCGGATGGTGACGACGAACGCATGCGCACAGGCACGCTGCCGTGGTTGGACATGAAACTCCCCGAACTTATTTTTCTTCCCCGCGTTGCGCGGGGTGGCATGCGTCCGATTGTCGGAGTCCCGGTGGCCCGAGCGTAAGTACCTGAAAGTAGCACCCGGCGATGCAGGACGGCGCCTCAAGCCGGCGAATGCATGCCGCTGCCCTGGCGCCCTTCTTCCGCTGCCGCCACCAGCCGCAGCCCGGCGCGCACGCGCGCCAGCGTCTCGTTCTCACGCTGCGGTGCATACACCGCGTGGGCCGAGTGCGAGAACTCGGGCGCGCCCTCCACCAGCCGCAGCCGGCCATCGGCCAGGAAGGGCCGCGCGACGCCGATGCGGAAGTAGCCCGCGCCGCCCACGGCAAGCAGGTAGGTGAGCGCCAGCGGCCCGAGCGAGATCGACACCGGCGCGTGGGCCAGCTCCGGAAACACGGCCTCGTGGTTGGCCGCGAAGGCCGGGCCCCAGTCGACCGACACGTAGCGCGTGCGGTCGAGCCGGCCTTCGGGGTCGGTGGTGACCATCACCAGCCGCTCCTCGGCCAGCAGTTCGGCCACGAGGCCGGGGCGCTGCGGCGGGTTGTAGAGCACGGCCAGGTCGAGCGCGCCGCCCTGCACGGCGTCGAGTAGGCGCTGGGCGCTGTCGACCTCGGCGCGCAGCGCGATCTCGGGGCAGACGCGGTGCATCCAGATCAGCCAGTCGGCCAGCAGCGGATGCCACAGGCTGGGCTCGCTGCCCACGCTCACGCCCTCCTCGATCCCCGGCGGCAGCGCGACATGCTGGCGCGCGCGCTCCCACACCTGCACCAGCGTGGTCGCGTGGGCCACGAAGCGCTCGCCCGAGGCGGTGAGCCGCGCGCCGGCCTTGTTGCGCACGAACAGGCGCCGCCCGAGCTGGTCTTCGAGCAGGCGGATGCGCGCGCTGACGGCGGTCTGCGTCAGGTGCAGCCGCTCGGCCGCGGCCACGAAGCTGCCGGTGGCCGCGACTTCGAGAAAGGTCCGGGCGAGGCCGATGTCCATCGGATTCATATTAGTTTTTTTGCACTCATTTGCAATGAACATTCATTGGCTTGGGGAGAAGCATCGGTTCACCATGGGCATGCACACGTTTCCAGGAGCCTTGTCCCATGCGTCCCCTGCCGCCCATGCCCCACGCCTGCC